>CAVDDI010000001.1:0-38710 GCA_963607675.1 bacterium
GGGGATGTAGGCGATGTGGGCCTTCCCGAAGAACGGAACCAGGTGATGCTCGCACATGGAGTAGAACGGGATATCGTGCACGATGACCATCTCGTTGTGGTGCTCGTCGAAGAGCGTCTCGAAATGGACGGCAGGGTCTTGGTGCAGGCCGGCGAAGCATTCCTGGTACATGCGTGCCACGCGTGCCGGGGTCTCAAGGAGCCCCTCACGGCTAGGGTTTTCCCCCACACCCTCCAAGATCAGGCGAACACCTTGCTCGATCTTGCTCAAGTCCATTTCGTTGTCTGCCATCGTTGCCTTCCAGCCAGTTGAAAACGTATCGCACCATTGTACCGCTATTGGGATAGATGGGCGCCCGACCACACGGCGCCCGACCACACGGCACGCGGAAACCGGAGCAGCCGCTTGAGGACAGCCTCCTACGCGCGCAGCGACCTACAGATCCAGCTCAAGCGAAACCGGGCAATGGTCCGAGCCCATGATCTCGGAATAGATATTGGCCATCTGCACCTGGGGCCGCAGCGCCTCGCTTACCAGGAAGTAGTCTATACGCCAACCGGCGTTGTTGGCCCGCGCATGGAAGCGGTAGCTCCACCACGAATACGCCCCTTCGGTGGTGGGGTTCAGGGCGCGGAAGGTGTCCACGAACCCGGCATCGAGCAGGTCGGTGAACTTGGCGCGCTCCTCGTCGGAGAAGCCGGGGTTCCCGCGGTTCGTGCGCGGATTCTTCAGGTCTATCTCCTGATGGGCCACGTTGAAATCGCCGCACATGACCACAGGCTTCTCATTGCCCGCCGCCCCACCGGGAAGCACGCCCCGCTCAAGGTTCTTGCACATCTCGCGGAAGGCGTCGTCCCAGGCCATACGATGGTCAAGGCGTGCCAGCTCGGACTGGGCGTTGGGCGTGTACACATCCACGAACCAATACTTGGCGAACTCGCACAGCACCACGCGGCCCTCGGTGTCCAATTCCGGGATGCCCACCTCATGCAGAACCTGCAGGGGCTCTTCCTTGCAGAACACCGCCGTGCCCGAATAGCCCTTGCGCTCAGCGTAGCTCCAGAACTGATGGTAACCGGGAAGGTCCATCTGTATCTGGCCTTCCTGCAGCTTGGTTTCCTGCAAGGCGAACACATCGGCATCAAGCTCGGCGAAGGCGTCCATGAAGCCCTTCTTCATAACGGCGCGCAGGCCGTTCACATTCCAAGACACCAGCCTCATGAAAACCTCCTGGGAATCTAGAATGGGCGGTTTCGCCCGATTGAACGAACAAGGCGGCCACCGTTTCCGGCAGCCGCCTTAAGGCAAGGCGCACTAGGCGCCCGGGAGCGCTTTCCCTGCCCAGAGCCGCCTAGCTTAGGCAGGGGCAACGCTGCAGCCGGGGTGCTTCCGCCTACTTCTTCTTGCGAGCCTTCTTCTCTGCCTGGCGCACGGCCTTGTTGTAGCCCTGCTCACGCAGCGGGCGCAGCTGCTTGGTGTCGATGCGCATGCCGAAGAAGAAGAACAGCCAGGCAACGATCATCAGGCCGATGGAGATAACCGGCTGTTGGGGAATGACCAGGGAAAGGATGATGGCCACGATCATGCCCGCGAAGCCGATGCCCGAAAGGAGCATGCGGCGACGGTTCAGGCGCTTGAACTCCTCGGTGTCGGGGACGAAGCGGTTGATCTCGCGGTTGCGCTGGCGGGCAGCCGACTTGCCCTGCTTTTCCAGGTCCTTGTTGTGCTTGCGGGCAGCCTGCTGCTCTTCCTTGGAAAGGGGTTCGGCCTTGGCTGCCTTGGCAGGCTTTTCCTTTGCGGGAGCCGCCTTCTTGGCAGGCGCGGCCTTGGTGGCCGACCCAGTGCTCTTCGAGCCGCCGAACAGGCCCTTCTTCTCGGGCTTGGACGAAGCGGTGCGCACCGAGGAAGCCGCCTTGCTAACCGGCTTGGCAGATGCCGCGCTCTTGCGCGTGGTGCCCTGCGGCTTGTTGGTGGTGTAACGCTCGTTCATCGGGTTTCGTTGAGACATCCCTGGGTTCTCCTTGTAGTTGCTGTGTTCGGTGGGCGCAGAAGATGCTTACTGGGCGACGAACGTCTTGCCTGTGATCTTCTCGTAAGCCTGAATGTACTTCTCGCTGGTCTTCTTGATAACCTCTTCGGGCATGCGGGGCGGGTTGCCCTGGCGATCCCAGTTCTCGTTGAGCCAGTTGCGCACGAACTGCTTGTCGAAGCTGGGCTGCTCTTCGCCTACCTTGTAGGTATCCGCCGACCAGAAGCGGGAAGAGTCGGGGGTAAGGACCTCGTCGCCCAAGATGATCTTGCCGTCGTACACGCCGAACTCGAACTTGGTGTCGGCGATGATGATGCCGCGCTCGCGGGCATGCTCGGCAGCGGTCTCGTACACCTTGATGGTGAGGTCGCGGATGGCCTCGGCGTTTTCCTGGCCGATGAGCTCAACCGTCTTGGCGAAGCTGATGTTCTCATCATGGTCGCCGATCTCGGCCTTCGTGGAGGGGGTGAAGATGGTCTCGGGCAGCTTGGAGGAGTTCACCAGGCCCTCGGGCAGCTTGATGCCGCAGACGGAGCCCGTTTTCTGGTAGTCCTTCAGGCCGGAACCGGTAAGGTAACCGCGGACGATGCACTCGATGGGGAACATCTCGGCCTTCTTCACCAGCATGAAACGGCCGGCCAGCTGGCTGGCATAGGGCTTGAACCGCTCGGGCAGGTCGGCAACATCAGCGGAGATAAGGTGGTTGTCCACCACGTCGGACAGAAGGTCGAACCAGAAGCAGGAAAGCTGCGTCAGCACCTGGCCTTTGTACGGAATCTCGTCTTCGAGGATGTAGTCGAAAGCGGAAATGCGGTCGGAGGCAACCAGGAGCAGCTTGTCTCCCAGGTCGTACAGGTCGCGCACCTTTCCCTGTGCATCGGGTTTGATGTCGATTACGGACATGATGATCCTTCCCTATGAGCCTATTCGCACCTGCCTATTATGGAGCATCTTCGCAACGGGCGCAGAAAATTCCATGCTGGGTAACGTCGATTCAATACGAGCCCCACGCCACAGCCCGAAACGGCATGGCGCGGCGGTGCGCTACGCCCCGAAACGGGGGCGCGCCGACTTCTTGCGCTCGGAATCGGCGGTGTAGAGCGGGATGTAGATGGTGAAGCACGAGCCCTCGTTCGGGCGGCCCTCCACACGTACCCAGCCGTTGTGCTGCTCCACGATCTCCTTCACCACGGAAAGGCCGATGCCCAAACCACCGGTAGCGCGCGCACGGCCGGGGTCGGCGCGCCAGAAACGCTGGAACACCATCTTCGCCTCTTCAGGCGAAAGGCCTATGCCCGTGTCGCGAACCACGATCTGGCCCATAAGGTCGCCCTTCTTGGCCATGACCGTGATGGTGCCGCCCTCGGGGGTGTAGCGCACCGCATTGGATATGAGGTTCGCCGTTGCCTGGCGCAGAAGGTCTGCGTCGCCGTAGACGTACACATGCGGGTCGTACTGGAACTCCAGGCTCAAGCCCTCCTCGTTGATATACGCCTGATGGGTGGAGACGACCGCCGAGAGCATCTCGGTAAGGTCGACCTTCTTGCGCTCGATGGGCTTGGTGCGGCTTTCCAGGCGGGAGAGCTTCAGCAGGGCGTCTACCAGGCGTGAAAGGCGGCGCACCTCGGAGTTCAAGGTTTCCAGGCGCTCCTCGTCGGGCTCGAACACGCCGTCGATCATGGCCTCTACCGTAGACTGGATGGCCATGAGCGGGGTGCGCAGCTCATGGGCAACGTCGGTTACCAGGCGGCGCTCCAGCTTGCGGTTCTGCTCGACGGAATCGGCCATCAGGTCGAACATGTTGCCCAAACGTGCGATCTCGTCGTTGCCCTTCATGCCGGTACGCGCCGAGTAGTCGCCTTCCTTCAAGGCCTTGGCTGCGTTGGTGATGCGGCGGATCGGGGCGGCCAGGGCGCGTGCGAACAGGCATCCCACAACGATGGCCACCACGATGGCGATGACGCCGGCAAGGGCCATGGCCTGATACGACTTCTCGCGGAACTCCGCATCGGTCTGGGTGAGCAACGTCTCCGATCCGTGCACGCGCACGAACACCGTGCCCACCTGCTGGTCGTTCACCACGATGGGGGCGCTGGCAACGTTGCCACCGGTTTCCTTGGCCCCAACCTGACCCAACGCCCTATCGGGAGAGTCGTCGTAGACCACGGTGCCATCCTGTGCGCGCACCTTTATGAAAATAGAGTCGTACAGGGTGCTGGCAGAAGAAGCCGCGTTCAGGGCCCCGTTGTACCAATCGCCGTTCGAGCGCTGGTATCCCTGGGAAATGGAATCGGCTGTGGAATCGGCGATTCGCTGGATGTTCTCGGAGGTATAGGTTTGGAAGTGCTGTTCCCACACCACCGAGATCACGGCAATGCACGAAACCAACGTGATCAGCGAAGCCGCCAGGGAAACCAAGACCACGCGCTTAGTGAACGAAAGGTTCAGCCCCCCAAGCACCCGTTTGCCCGAAGCGGGCTGCTCGTCTTCGCCTTGCTCCCAATCGATGCTCTTGATCTCTGCGGACACGGGGTGCCCTCCTTCCCTTCGCCGCCCCAAACAAGAAGCGGCGCGCCTGTGCCCGATCGGGCCAGGGACGCGCCGCTGGGATCAGCCTGTTTGCGCTAGTTGCTCTTCGTTGGATCCTCGAAGCGGTAGCCCACACCATGCACCGTATGCAGCCACTTGGGGTTGCGGGGGTTGTCGCCGATCTTGGCACGGAGGTTCTTCACGTGCGAGTCGATGGTGCGCTCATAGCCCTCGAAGTCGTAGCCGAGCACCTTTTCCACCAGCTCCATGCGCGAGTACACGCGGCCAGGGTAGCGGCACAGGGTGGTAAGCAGCTTGAACTCGGAAGCGGTAAGGTCAACTTCCTTGCCGCTGACCATGATCTTGTGGCCCGAGATGTCGATGGTAAGCTCGCCGAACTCCAGCACCTCACGCTGGGGCTCGGAATCGGAGTGCACGCGGCGCAGCAGGGCACGCACGCGCGCCACCAGCTCTCGGGGGCTGAAGGGCTTGATAAGGTAGTCGTCGGCGCCCAGCTCCAAACCGATGATGCGGTCTTCGACTTCGCCCTTGGCGGTGAGCATGATGATGGGCGTGTCGGAGTTGTCGCGGATGGCGCGGCAGACGCGCTCGCCGGGAACACGGGGAAGCATGAGGTCGAGGACCACCAGGTCGAAATGGTGCTTGGAGAATTCCTCCAACGCCTCTTGCCCATCGCCCACGGCGGTTACCCAATAGTTCTCGCGCTCAAGGTATGCAGCTACCGCATCGCGGATGGCCTTCTCGTCTTCGACGAGGAGGATGCGGCGGGTATTCTCGTTGTTGTTCATAGAAGTCATCGATGCCTCCTAGCATGTATCAACAGCCCCACGGGCTTGCCTGCAAAAGCAGCGGCCTGAATGTGGGCGCACTTGATTGTGGCGCGCGCAGTGCCGTTTGCAATTATTGTATCAATTGGGTTTCGGGCAGAACCAACAGATACCCAAATGTCACAATACCCCTCAGCATAGCCTGCATGGCAAATAGCAGGCTGAACGCTGTTTCAGGAGATCACGTGCCCACCAAACGCAGACAGAACACACCAAGCAGGGCCACCCGTCCCAAGGTAGCCGTACGCGGCCGCACCGCGTCGGCGCGGCCATCGGTCAAGCAGGCCGCCAAGCCCTCTTTCCGTAAGGGCGCGGCTCACGGCTTCTCCACTTCCGCGCCTGGACGCACCCCGAAGAGCGCACAGCAGCCCCAAACCTTCGGGCCCGCTTTCGGCGAAGTTGCCAGCGGCGTGACGAAGAGCACCCTCGAGCCCAAGATGCTGCTTACCCGACGCCACCTTGTCATGGGTGCTGCCGCCATCGGGGGCGTTGCCGCCATCGGGGGCGGCGCAAGCTATGCCATCGGACAGCTGACCGGCGGCAAGGAGCCCACGGTGAACAGCATCAGCGTTGCCGAAGATGCGGTGGAAACCCTAAGCGGCTACGAGCAGGCAAGCTACAGCGACCACGTGAAGGTCACCGGCAGGTACAAGATGCCCTATGGCACCCTGGTCTGGGCCGACAACGACACAGTGGCCGCGTTCCTCTCACCTACCGATAGCGCCAGCCCGCTCAGCACAGCGGGGGTGCTGTTCCTTTCCAACGGCAAGAGCGTCACCACCCTGAAAAGCGCGCAGGGCACCGATGAGGGCTACGAGATCATGGACGTGCGCTGCAGCGAAGACGGCATGGTATGGACGGAGTCGAACACCTACCTTTCCTCTTGGCGCGTGTACACCGGCAAGTTGAGCAACTCGGAGCTTTCCGCCATCACCATGGTGGACAGCGGTGATGCGAACTGGCAGATGCCCTCGCTCGCCGCCATAGGGCAGGTTGCCTTCTGGCAGGTTTCCCCCAACCAAAGCGGCGATGCTGCCAACGAGCGCTCGGCGCTGAAGGCCGCGCGGTTCGGGTCAAGCGATGTTTCCGTTCCCTTGACCTCGAAGAAGGCCTTCGCCACGCGCGTCACCGCGGCATCCGACGGCGTGGTGGCAACCCCACGCGCAGAGGCCACAGGCACGTATTACACGCTTACCAAGGTGTCGGCCGCAGATCTTTCGATCGCAGACACCATGACGCTGCCCTCTTCCATGAGCCCCGACCTTGCCGGCTATGGGAAAAGCGGGTTCAGCTTCGGGTTCAGCAGCATTTACAGTTACGGCGGCGGCATCGCGAACCTGGGAACCTACACCCCACGTTCCGCTGCACAGCCCTACAACTACGACGGAAAGCAGTGGTTCCGCTTCGCCCGAACCCCGATGGCCGCACCCTGCTGGAGCGGCGAATGGCTCGTGGTGAAGTCCACCACAGCGCTATGCTGCGTTAATTTCGCGAACAAGTGCTACTTCGCCATCGATACCGTCAGTGGTTCGGACGACTACGGCGAGCATTTGGTGTCCAGCGGCATCTGCGACTCGTTCGTGGGGCTTTCCCAGATCACCTCCGACACCAGCAGCGACGAAGACCACGCCCTTATCCGCGTGTTCACTCCCGTATCAGGCAGTATCGGCAGCGCACTGTAGCAGATCCAGCACTCCCTTACGCTGCTCGGCTCGCGCATGCCCCCAGGCAACACGCAAGCAGCAAAACGCCCCCACAGCACGGACACCGCAGGGGCGAAGACGCAATATGGGATGCAGGGCTTGAGGCTTAAGATCGAATGCCCAGCTTTGCAAGGCGTGCCAGTTGCGCCTATCCGCGCAAGTTATCACGCTTGAGCCGCAACAGGGAAAGGCCGATGAATCCTACAGCGGCAAACGCGGAAACCAAGCAGATGAGAACAGCGGGGTTGGCGTCATCCGTCATCGGTATGTTCTCTGGAAGGTCTTCCTGCTCGTCTTCGCTATCCTCCGGCTCAGTCCCTTGGCCGCCTTCTTGGCCGCCGTCACCCTCGTCTTTCCGATCATCCTCGCCGCCGCTTGCATCTTCCGTCCAAGCAGCAACAAGGGTGATGTCGGAGTCGAGCTGATGCGCGAAATCGTAAGGCTCGCCATCAAGCAGCCATTCCTTGAAGACATAGCCATCTTTTTCGGGGTCGGCAGGCTTGGCCACGCTTTCGCCGGCTTTGACGGACTCGGCCAGATATACCGAATCGCCGTCTTTGAATGTCACGGTATAGTACGTCGAGGCATCGGCCCAATGAGCCACAAGCTCGAGATCCTCCTCCACCAAGGTGTCCGCGGTAACCAGTTGTTCGCCGCTGTACCAACCGGCGAACTTGAAGCCATCCTTGGTGCTCTCGGGAAGGGAACCAAGGCTGCTCCCCTTCTTCACCTGTATAGGATCTACCTCGGTTCCACCGGCGGAGTCGAAGCTAACCGTCAAAAGCTCAGTCCATTTTGCATAAACCGTGGTGTCGGCCTTGATGGGGGTTCCGAAGCTGAATTCCTCGGTGCCCTGGGCATCCTTGTACCAGCCCTCGAACACGAACCCTGCGCGCTGCGGATCAGCATCCGGCCTGGTGGCGGTCGAGCCGTACTCGACCTCTTGGGGATCTACGCTTCCCTCTGCGCCGTTGAGGTCGAACGAAACCCGGTAGGTGTTCACTTCCCACTTGGCGTAAAGGGTCATGTCGCCAGTGACGGGTTCGGTGAAATCGAATGCTTCGGTGCCTGCCCTATCCTTAAACCAGCCCTTGAAGGTGAAGCCTTCGCGTGCTGGGTCAGGCGAAGGCTTGGTTGCAGGGGAACCGTAATCCACTTCCTGGCTTTCTACGCTGCCTTCTGCGCCGTCGAGATCGAACTCCACCGTGTACGTATTGAGCTGCCACTTAGCGGTAAGCACCATGTTCCCGGAGACCACTGTGTCTGCTTCGACCTTGTTGCCACCTGCATCGTACCAACCCAAGAAGCTGTGGCCCTCGTTTGACGGCTCAGGCAGAACGCCAAGGGTTTCGCCCTTTACAACGGTTCGGACCTCAGGGTCATCACCGTTGTTGAAGTCGAGCGTAACCGTGCATGCTTCGTCCCAAAGGGCGTAAACAACGGTGTCTTCGGTTATCGGCGTCTTAACGAAGTCGAACTCCGTTGTGCATGCCCCATCGGAGTACCAGCCCCTGAAGATATGGCCTGCCCAAACAGGATCTTCCGGCTGCTCAAGGTACTCACCGTACACCACGGTCTTGTCTTCCACCTTAGGCCCGCCCTCACCTGTGTTGAAGCTTACCGTGCAGATAGCGCGCTCCCACATCGCCGTGAGGGTGATGTCCTTCGTGACCGGAGTGTCGAAATCGTACTTGCTTGCACCCGAGTACCAACCGATGAAGCTATAACCTTCCCGGGTTGGCTTCGTGGGGGAAACAACCTTATCGCCATAAGCAACTTCCACCGATTGCCCCTCTATGTCAGGGCAATCGTAGTCGAAGGTAACCGTGCAAGGCTCGTGGATGAGCTTCGCGTAAACCACCGTACCATCTTCAACTTCAGTGTCGAAATCGAATTTGCTTTCGAAATCGGCATCGGCATACCAGCCCTCAAAGGTGTAATCGGCACGCACCGGATCGCTTGGCGGTGTTACTTTATAGTCCTTGCTCGAGTCTACGTATTTAACGGAAAGGACCGTGTCCCCAGCCATGAAGGTCACTTTCCTGTCCCCGGTAGACTGGGTGGAAAAGAGCGAGTAAAGGGTTATATCGTCGGTGACCGGAGCATCGTAATACCAGACACTGTCCTTCTTCGATGCCGTATCGTACAGGAACCATTTGGCGAATTTCGCTTCGGTATCGCCCGTGTTCACAGGGGTGGGAACACTGCTGAAATCGATTGGCTGGCCGTCTTCCACCTCGATTTGCTTTTCGGTGGTTCCATCCTCGAACTTGTAATAGCTGCTCATGTTGTCGGCAACGAAGGTGACCGTATGCTTAGATGCCTTCTTCGGCACGGTGACGCTCACTTTGAATTCCAGGTCCCCATCATCGGTAACCTTATAATCACTAACCTCGGTCGTGGAGTACTCGCCCAGCCCCTCCGTCGAACCAGCAGGGCTGTACTTGTTGAACTTGACCTTGAAATCGAAATCCGGCTTACCGTCGACGAACAAACTGCTGCTTGTCAGCGTAGATTCGGGTATCGAGATGGTGTAAGTAACGGTCTTGGACAAAGACTCGCCAGACCCGTCCTTCGCTTCCTCAACCTCTTTGTTCTTTACATATAGAGCATACGCAGTCCCCGGATGCTCGACGAGCTTGGTTGTCGAATCTATGTAGCCGAAGCTAAGCGCAGACTTGTAGACAGGCGTGTCCCCTTCTTCGGGGGTGTCGGAGGATTGCAGCTTATCGTAGCTGTAGATATCGCCAAGCTCGATGCCCACCTTCTGGACAGCGCACGCATAGTTGGCACGAACCACCGTTGGCCCGTTGACGGTAATGGACATCTGGCCGTCAACCGTTTCGACGGTCTCTGTTTTGCCGTTCGACGTAACTGTCCATGAAACGAGCGTCCATTCCTGCTCGTTGCCTTCGCTATCTTTTGTTTTCTTAACGAAATCGCTGTTCTTGAGGGTGAGCGTTTCGCCGGGGCTTACCTGATAGAGCCACGGCTCCTTGGCGCTATAGGCAACAACGGAGTACCCGGTTGTCCTAAGGTCATAGAGGTAAAGATAGTTGCCTTCTCCGAGAATGCTGTACTTGACATTGTCGGAATAGATGCAGTTCGGCCACAAAGAGCCAAGCTTCTGGGTTACAAAGTCAGCGTTGGCGTTGATCTGCCGCTTCGACAAGGAATAGTCTTCGACCGTCACGCCGATGGAGCTATCTGTGGTAACGGCGTTGTCCCCGGTTCCCCCGCTTATCTTCTGAGACCCCTTTATCGACAGATTACTGTGTTCAGCCTGCCCACTGATGCTGCCGTCGGAAGCAAGATCGGCAACGCTGTTGCCGTCGATGAGGATGGTTCCGCCAAGCATGAAGGTAGCCGAATCGGTGTTGTTGCAATACACACCGCCACCTTGGCGAGTGGCGTAATTGCCGGAAATGGTGGTGTTGCTGATGCTCATTTGGTTGGCAAACCAAATGGCGCCGCCTGTTCCCTCTTTCGACCCAGGCTGGCCGGCGTAGTTGCCCTTGAACTCCGCATTGGTGATGTTCGTTGCGTATTCACTTGAGCTGGAAACATAGATAGCCCCACCTTGAGAGGCCGCGTGGTTGTCGGTGAAGGTTGTTTTCCCTCCATCCCCGAAGATGGCTATAGATGCCTTGGCCTCGCTGTTGTAGATTGCCCCGCCAGCAGAAGCAGAGTTGCCTTCAAACGTCAGGCCGCCTTGGTTGTTGGTCGTGGTGAGATTGGCTTTGCAATCCGAGCCGAGCCATATAGCACCGCCCTGGCTAGCGGCAGAATTGCCCTTGAAGACAGTGCCTGGGTCAAGCTCTATGGCACTGATCTTATTCGTCCTTGAAACAGCTATACCGCCGCCGCTGCCTTTGGCTTGGTTGCCCTCGATAGAGGCCTTTCCGATATGGTTGTTACGGTCAGTCTGCATGTATAGGGCACCGTGGCTGTCGATGTACATACCGCCACCATCGGATCCCGCCTCGTTGAACGAAAGGGTAGACCCCGATCCACGGAAAATCGGGTTTGCGTCATTGGTGTGCTCCCAATTGCTGCCTGTATAGATACCGCCACCATAGGTTGCGGCCTTGTTGTGGTCCACATGGGAATCGGTGATGTCCAGGCCAACGTTGCAGTCGTCCACTATGGCTATTCCGCCACCATATTCACCCGAGGCGTTATGGCTGACCGAACTGTTCTGCCGGAACGAGAAATCTACGCTATATCCTTTCAGGGACGACCCATCATCGTAGATGCCGCCGCCTGCCTTTTTGGCGATGTTGTAGCTGATAGAGGATTCCCCTTTCAGCTCAACCGTCGAAGAAGAAAGGTCACAGTCGCTTTCACCTGGATCGATGGCTAGGCCACCGCCGTATTTCTCACTCGTGTTCATCTCGATGGAAGAGTTATCAAGGTAGAGATAGGCGCATTTATCGATGTAGATGCCGCCACCCCAGCCTTCGGCATGGTTGTACTTGAGGCACGAGTCCTTGAGGGTAACTTTGCTTAGCTCCGACTGAGCTATGCCTGCGCCGCATCCGTATGAACCAGCATACGTGTCGGCCACATTGCCGGCCACGCTGACGCGAGTGAGCGTCAAACTCGCTTCCTTTTGGACGGTAAAACCGCCGCCGCCAAGGCTGTCGTCGCAGGCACCGCCGGTGATAAGGCCGCCGAAGATGGTGGAGGTTCCATTCGGGTCGAGCCTCCAGAAGGTCCCGTCTTCGCCGAGGTCGATATCGGTCCCGGGATGCTCATAGAGGGATTCCTCATCGTTGCCCTCCGCGGAACCGACAACATCTACGCTGGACCCCGTGCATACGCGGACCACATCGCCGTTACCCTGGCCCTTGAACTTGTTGGAGGAACCGGGGTTGGAGATCCCTCGATTGATGACATGGCCATGGAGGTTTATGGTGTAATGCTTTCCCGATCCCTCGAACTTGAGGACCCCGTAGCCGTTGGTGTTCCAATCCTCCATGAGGTCGATGGTCACATCATTTTCCTCATACGGGTTATGCGTACTGGAAACCATATCGTCTACTGCATGCATGGTGTCTTCAACGCTATGGCAGTAGTAGCTGCGCGCATGTTCGCCCTGACAGCTCACCTTGGCAACGGCGCCGTCTTCATTCTGGTCGTATGCATACGCAAAAGAAGGCTGGAGGATGCATACCGAGAGCAGCACGATGAAAGCTGCAACGATAGCGAGCCCGGGAGCGATGGGGGAACGATTGGCTCTAACGTTAAGGGGCAATTTCGCCATTCCTTACTTCAACGGAAAGTATGTACTAACTTATAAATATTAGCACCTCACGCAGCAAAACGCCCCCACAGCACGGACACTGCAGGGGCGCGAAGGCACAATATGGGATGCAGGGCTTAGAACTCCAGCTTCTCCAAGCGCTCGAACACGACATCCTTGCGGGTTAGGAAGTCCCAAGGATCGAAGATCTCGTCGAGCTGTTCGGTGGTCAGCGTTGCCTCGGGGTCGTTCTCCAGGTTCTCGCGGTAGGTGGGGCCGTCAACGGCATTCTGGATGTCGGCCCATACCTTCATGGCATTGCGCTGGACGATGACGTAGGCGTCTTCACGGGTGATGCCCGTCTGAACCAGCGCCAACAGCACCTTCGAAGAGAAGATAAGGCCCTTGGTGCGCCACAGGTTATGCTCCATCTTGGCGGGATACGTCTGCAGGCCGTCAAGCATCCACTGCATCTTGCCGAACATGTAGTCCAGCGCGATGAAGCTGTCTGCCAGGGCAACGCGCTCAGCGCCGGAATGGCTGATGTCGCGCTCGTACCACAGGGCAACATCGTCAAGCGCCACCTGGGCGTTCGACTTCACCACACGCGAAAGGCCGCAGACGCGCTCGGCGGTGATGGGATTGCGCTTGTGGGGCATGGCCGAAGATCCCTTCTGCCCCTTGGCAAACGGCTCTTCTGCCTCGATGACGTCGGACTGCTGCAGCAGGCGCACCTGCATGGCAATGGACTCAAGGGTGGAAGCGGTAACGGCGAGCGCCGTCATCACCTGGGCGTGGCGGTCGCGGGCAAGGACCTGGGTGGAAAGCGGGTCGGGCGTAAGGCCGAGCTTCTCGCAGACGTACTGCTCGACGAACGGATCGATGCTGGAGTACGTGCCCACCGCGCCGCTGATGGCGCCCGTGGCGGCAACCTTGCGGGCTTCCTCGAGGCGCGTCTGGGCGCGCTTGAGTGCCCAAGCCCAGCTGCCGAACTTCATGCCGAAGGTCATGGGCTCGGCATGGATGCCGTGGGTGCGACCCACGCACAGGGTTTCCTGGAACTCGAAGGCGCGGCGCTTGCAGGTTTCACCGAGCTGCTTCACGTCTTCCAGGATGATGTCCACCGCTTGGGTGATCTGGTAGGAAAGGGCGGTATCGCCAAGGTCGGAAGAGGTCATGCCGTAATGCACCCAGCGGCTCGGGGGCTCCTTGCCCTCGGGAACGTCGGCGTCGATGTACTCGGCCATGTTGGTGGTGAAGGCGATAACGTCGTGGTTCGTCACCTTCTCGATCTCGTCGATGCGTTCCACGGTGAAGTCGGCGTGAGCGCGGATCCAGGCGGCCTCTTCCTTGGTGATGCCGGATTTACCCAGCTCAGCCTGTGCCTCACAAGCCAGGACCTCGATCTCTTTCCAGATCTCGAACTTGTTCTGCAGCTCCCAGATGGCACCCATCTTGGGGCGCGTGTAGCGACCGATCATCCTGTTCCTCCCTTATCGCTGGCCCGGTTCTTGGGCGTTTCGAATCGATTGGTATTCTACCAACAATATAGGGGAGTTTGCGCTACGGCGAACCTACAACGATCGCACGATCTCGCGGGCTCGGTTGAGCAGATCGGTGTCGGCGGCAACGACAACCTGGTCACCGGGGAAAATGCGCGTATCGCTGCCCACCACTTCCATATCATCGCCATGGGAAACCGCGATAAGGCGTATGCCGTCCTCGAATTCGAGGTCGAGCGCGCGGACGCCGTTGTAGTTGTCGTGGTAGCGCATGGAGGGAACCTTGATGTCCAACAGGCCGATCTGGTCGCTGGTAAGCGAGACGGCAACGCCCATGGAGCCGAGCATGGCCTCTTCCTGGATCATGTGGGCGATAAGCGCCGTGGACGAAACGGACTCTATTCCTAAGCGCCGGAAGATGCGCAGGTTGCGCGGGCTGTTCACGCGGGCGATGCAGCGGGGGACATCGAACACGCGCGACGAGATCTCGCACGCGGCAAGGTTGTCCTCGTCTTGGCCGGTGGCAGCAACGAAGATGTCGGCCTGCTGGGCGCCGGCGTCTTCCAAAACGGTTGCCGAGCAACCGTCGCCGTTGATGACCAGGCAGGAGCCGTCTATGGTCTCTGACAGCCTGCGCGCAGCAGGTTCGCTCTTCTCCACCAGGGCAACCTGATTGCCATCGCGAAGAAGCGTGCCCGCAAGGTAGGCCCCCAGCTTGCCGCCGCCCATGATTACGATGTACACGACCGGGACCTCCTTAGTCTTTCGCGTACTTTGCGATGGTGGGGATCATGGCATGGGAAACCACCGCAAGCACCGCATCGCCATGGTAGAGGATACTCGAAGGCGAAGGGATGGAGCTTACCGTTCCATCCGCGCGCTCGAACGCGCACACGCGCACGCCGTGCAGGCTTTCCAGTTCGGACACCTTGATGGACTTCTGCTCCTTGCCGGAAAGGTCCAAGGCGAACTGGAGCACCTCGAAATCGCCGAACGTGGCAATATGGTCGCCTATGCCGGAAATGGCCTTCGAGAAGATCTCTTCGGCAACAAGGGTGGTGCCGCACACATAGTCGATGCCGAGCTGCAGGTAGGTGCGCTCATGGCTGCTGTCGTACAGGCGTGCCACGGCGTAGGGCACATCGTAGAGGCGGCGGGCTATCTCGACCACCATGAGGTTCGCGTTGTCGCTCTGGGTTACCGCTGCGACGAAATCGCATTCCTCGATGCCTGCGTTCACCAGGATCTCCTCGTCGTAACCTACGCCCACGAAGGTAGATCCATTGAAATCGCGGCCCAAGGAAGCAAACGCCTTCGGGTCGCGATCTATGACGCAAACGTTGTTGTCATGTTCGGAGAGCATAAGGGCCAAGCGGGAACCAACGCGCCCGCAGCCGACGATGATGATGTTGCTCATGATGATTGCGCCGCTTCGAGCAGCGCCTCCTTTGCGTTACAGGAACCGATAGCTAACCGTACGGGTGCCCCAGTCCCCATAAGAGCTGAAGCCGAACGCCTTCCAAACGCCGGGGGCCAAGTCGAGCGCTCGGCCGTAGCGGGCAAAGCCGCCCGTATCGGTAACGGTGGCGATTACCACCTTCCCGTCATAGCATACCTCGCAGATGCGGCCAACCTTGTCGGCCTGGGCTTCAGGTACGGCGACGGTGATGGAGTTATCGGTAAGGTCGACGCCTGAAGCGGTTGTGGCCACGCCGAAGTTGCCGTTGCCGTCGTCGTTGGTGGCGATGCAGTAGGCGCTTGCGATGCCGCTGGACCATGTGCCGTCGTTAACGTCGGGAGCGACATGCGGAGCCGTGGGAAGCGGGTTGAGCGTGCACACCTCGTTTGCCTTCTGCTCGGCAAGGGGATTGGCTGGGTCCACTGCGACGGGGACAACCACCGGGTCGGGGTCTTTCACCGTGATGGAGCGCTGAGCGGAGGCGGCGGCGTTGGATGCCTCGGAAACCACGATGTCGTCGGCCTGGCTGGCCTGTTGCTGGGCGCCAGCTGCTCGCTGCGACGATGAGATCTGCGCATCGACCGAGCGGGTATCGCTCAAACCGAGCGTAGAAGGGTCTTCCGTGCCCGAGCCCTGCGCTTGGCCGACCGAGAAGACGGCTACGGTGGCCATTGCCAAAACCAGCACGAGGCCGATCATGGCGAAGGGCACCAGCCCTCTTTTACTATGTTGAGCGCTATTAGCCAAAAGCTCCCTAAACGCGGCTTCGTCCTTGCCATCCCTGTTGCGGTGCGGCTCGGACCTTGCTTGGCGCCCTACCGGGAAAACCGGTGCGGCGCGCAGTTGCGTGTGCTCACGCGAAGGAGAATTATAGCGTTTCAGGGCATCCGAACCAAATCGAGCTGCCGGTGAACGGGTTGCACCAAGGCCGCAAAATGACCCGGTAAAGCAACGCCTTGGATTGAAACTAGCCCCTGAACAGCGGGGATGTCATATTGTGGTGGAAGTACGACGAGAACATCGCAACGCGATCGACGACGCCCATATCGAAGTACGAGACGGCCAAGGCGAGCGCCGCCAAGCCGGTTCCCAACGCAAGGAAATCGCCCCTGTCGAAGACGAGCGCCACGACGAAGCAGGCAGCCACGACCAACCACAGCACCTCGGTAGCGTCGCCCAGACGCCCGAGCGATTGAACCGGGCAGATGCCAAGGGTGAATGGGAGGAAGGCGAGGCACACCTCTATGCAGGCGATGAGCCCGCACAAGCGTGCGCGCAGCGAGATCTTGTGACCGAAGCACACCAGCAAGGTGGTTCCCACCACCACGAACAGCAAGGGCCAGAACCCCCACGTGCCAAGCTGCGGCATATAGGAAACGCCGTAGTTCACCGCCACCGCGAATAGGGCCGCGATGAACACGACCAGCGAGAGCACGACCGGCAGGCGATGCGCGGCACGCTCCCGGTTGAGCTCAAGGGAGCTCTGCGGCGACACGAAGGGGCAGCTGCGTTCGGGGGCACCTTCACCAGAAGGGGGAGCAGGAGGGATATGGCCAGCCCCCGCATGCACGCCGTAGAGCCGCGTGGAAGCATAGGGGCGCTCTTCGGCATGGACAACACGCTGGTACCTGTCCGAGCAGATGGAAAGGGGGTCGACGTCAAGGGGGCGCTGCTCTTCGCCATGAGAGGGGAGGAAGGCCGCTAGGGCAACGTAGGGGATAACCGCAAGGCCGAAGGTGCACAGCGTGAGCACCACCGCGGTAACGCGAACCACGACGGCATCGGCCTCCAGATGCTCGGCAATCCCCGAGCACACGCCGGTGAAGACCCTGTCCTCACCGCGGTAAAGGGGCGTATGGGCGCTTTCGCGCACATGCAATGAATCATGTCTGGCATGCAAGTCCAATTCGCTCCTTTCCCACTGGATCATTGAACTACGGGCGTGGTGTGCGTGCGGGCTTCGTTGGGGAACCGTTTAATTCATCCCGCGATTAGCCCCTTTAGGCGAAGGCGCAAAGAAAGAGCCGCCCTGGAAGGACGGCTCTTTCAGCGGATGGTCACAGGTACCTGAAGTATGCGGCGCAGGAGCCCTCGCTCGACACCATGCACGGCCCAACCGGGTTCTCGGGCGTGCACACCTTACGGAACAGGGGGCACTCGTTGGGTGCCATCATGCCGCGCAGCACATCGCCACAGCGGCACCCTTTAGGTTCTTGCGTAGGCTCGACCGCCGGCTCGAAGCGGCGGAACGCGTCGAATTCGGCGTATTCGGGGCGGATTGCATAACCCGAGCCCGGTATCACGCCCAAGCCGCGCCAGGTGGCATCAACCGTGCAGAAAACCTCGTTGATGGCCGCGATTGCCACCGGGTTGCCCTCGGGTGCGACGCCTCGGGTGTAGGCGATCTCTATCTCGGCGCGGCCCTCATGCAGCTGGCGCATGAGCATGGCGATTCCCTGCAGCACGTCCACCGCCTCGAAGCCGGTGATGACGCCGGGGATGCCGTACTTCTCCGCCAAGAAGCGATACGGCTCCATGCCTATGATGGTGCTCACGTGCCCCGGCAGGATCAGCGCATCAATCTGCAGCTTCGGGTCGGAGACGATGGTCTCCAACGCGCCGGGCATGTTCTTGTGCGCAACGAACACGCTGAAGTTCCTCAAGCCGAGTGCCTTGGCCCGCTTGATGGCCATGGCTACCAACGGTGTGGTGGTTTCGAATCCCACCCCTACGAACACCACCTGCTGGCTGGGGTTTTCCTGGGCCAGCTTCAGGGCATCGAGCGGCGAGTACACGATGCTCACCGAATGGCCCTCGGCCTGCTCTTTGAGCAGGCTCGAGGTGGAGCCGGGGACGCGCGTCATGTCGCCGAAGGTGGCGATGGTCACCCCCGGCACGCGCGAGAGGGCGATCACCGTGTCGATATCCTTGTTGGAGGTAACGCACACCGGGCAGCCCGGGCCAGAGGCCAGGCGGGTGCCTTCGGGCATCAGGCCGCGCAGGCCGTTTCGGGCGATGGCCACCGTATGGGTGCCGCACACCTCCATGAGCGTGGCATGCTCGGGCGCCCATTTCTGGATGGAATGGATAAGGCCCCGAGCAAGCTCGGGGTCCTTGAACTGCGAAAGATCCATGATGCCGCCTTACAAGCCCTCTACGTCCGCCAACTCGGGGATCTGCCTGATAAGGTCGAGGGTCTGCTGGGCATCTTCCTCGTTCACCACCTCGATGGCGAAGCCGGCGTGCACCAAGACGAAATCGCCCACTTCGGCCTGGGGGGTAAGGTCGAGCGCCACCTCACGCGTGACGCCCAGGATATCCACGACGGCAAGGTTGTTGCCTTCGATGGTCTTCACCTGAGCGGGGATAGCCAAACACATTGCGCATCACTCCTTACTTTGCGCCTGCAATCCTAGCACAGCCTGCCCATAGGAAATCGAAGCGTCGTTGGGTGGCAGATCTTTGTTCAGGGCCACCGTGAAACCCCGTTCCTGCAGGGAAACCAGGCAATGCTCCACCAGGTAGCGGTTCATGAACACGCCGCCGGCGAGGGCCATGGCCTCTATCCCATAGGCGGCGCGCACCAGCTCGGCAGCTTCAGCGACAACCAAGGCGAACGCCTCGTGAAAGCGGGCGGCGATGACCGTTTCGGGGACATTCGCCTGCAAGTCGTCGAGCATGGCGCGGAACACAGGGGCGGCATCCATCAACAGGACCGAGGTGTCGGAAGCTGTGCTTTGATCGGTGGCCGTGTTCTTCAGGAAGCCGATGCGATAGCGCTCGTCCTTCACGGAAAGGTCTTCATATACCGCGCGTACAGCGCCCTCGTGCGCCGCCGCCTCAAGCAGGATAGCCGCTTCCCCTTCGTAGCTGGGCTGCCGGCAGATGCCCAGCAGCGCAGAGGCAGCGTCGAACAACCTGCCCACCGAAGAGGTCTCAGGGGTATTCAACCCCTTCTCTATCATCTGCTCGAAAACGGATGCACCTTCCACTGCCTGGGAAACGAAGGCCTGGGCCGAAGGGTGCTCAAGCAGGTCGAAGGCCCACAACGCCCCGAAGGCGATGCGCGAGGGGTCTTTGATGGCAGCCGCCCCACCGGGAAGCGGGATGTAGGCGAAGTTCATGAAACGCTCGTAGGCATGCAGGTTGGAGAGCAGTACCTCGCCACCCCATATGGCGCCGTCCAGACCATAGCCGGTGCCGTCGAAGGCAAAACCGCATACAGGGCCTTCCAGCCCGTTTTCACCCATCACCGAAAGGACATGGGCATGATGATGCTGAACCTGCGTTACCGGCAGGTCTTGGGCCAGGGCCCATTTGGTGGAAAGGTACTCGGGGTGGCAATCGCACACCAACCGCTGGGGAGCAAGGCGAAGGAGCGCAGCGTATCGGCGGCGCGTTTCGTCCCAGGCGTCCATAACCGCAGCGCTTTCCAGGTCACCGATATGCTGCGAGGTGAAAGCGGCGTTTCCGCGGGCGTAGGTGATGGTGCTCTTCTGCTCGGGCCCCACAGCCAGCACCTGGGGCGCACGCTCGGCAGCGCTGGGCACGGCGATGGGAAGAGGGGCGTAGCCGCGGGCGCGGCGGATGAACTGGATTACCTCGCCAGCAGGGCCGCCGTCGAGCACGCGCAGCACCGAGTCGTCGTAGCGTCCCTCGATGGCGCGGTCGTTTACCAGGAAGGCATCGGCCACACCGCCCAACTGGGCAAATGCAGTCTCTTCGTCCGTGACGATAGGCTCGTTGTGTATGTTCCCCGAGGTCATGACCAGCAAACCGCCGAAGGCGCGGGACAGGAGATGCTGCACAGGGGTAGTGGGCAGCATCACGCCCAACTCAGGCAAGGCATCGGCCAGGCCATGGGCAAGGGCAACGTCCCTCCGCTTGCGCAGCAGGACGATGGGGCGGGCGGGGCTTTCCAATTGAGCGGCCTCGGCCTTGCTCACCTCGCAGAACCCACGGGCCTGCTCAACCGAACCAGCCATGACGGCGAAGGCCTTGCCCGGGCGGCGCTTGCGCTTTCGCAGGCGCATCAGCGCATCGGGGTTCTGGGCATCGCATACCAAGTGGTAACCGCCCAATCCCTTCACCGCAACGATCCCACCTTCGCGGATAGTGCGCACCGCCGCATCTATGAAGCTGTCGGAAGCCTGAACATCGTGCGCCCACTCTATGGCGGAAACCTCGGGCGGTTCGCCCTCGGCAGCGCTGGCCCATCCCAAATGGGGACCGCATTCGAAGCACGCATCGGGCTGGGCATGGAAGCGGCGGTTGGCGGGGTTGTCGTATTCTGCCTGGCATTCCGGGCACATCTTGAATTCCGCCATGGAAGTTGCAGGGCGATCATAGGGCAGCGCGCGCATGATGGTGAAACGCGGGCCGCAGTTGGTGCAGTTGATGAATGGGTAATGGAAGCGGCGGTTGCCCGGGTCGAACAGCTCATCCACACAGACATCGCAAGTTGCCAGATCGGGAGACACCAGGGTGGTCTCCTGTTCAGCCCCCTCTTCCGAGAAACGTATCTCGAACGACTCGAACCCCTCCATAGGCACTTCAGCGATAGCGATCTCTCGCACCTGGGCGGCAGCGGGAGCATGCTCCGACAGGTCGAGCACGAAGCGATCAAGCGCATCCGCCTCGCCTTCGGCGTGCACCACAACGCCATGGACGTTGTTCAGCACCCACCCGGTGATCATGTGTGTTTTTGCCGCACGATAGACAAAGGGGCGGAAACCCACCCCTTGCACTACGCCGGAAATATTCAGTTCAAGCGCTTCACGCGTCATGCGTAGATTGCCTCCTTGAAAACCTTGACCAAGGCGCGGATAGAGACGGCGGAGTTGTCGGCCAGGTGAACCTGCACGCAACGCCTTCCGCGGTCGGACAAGATCGAGAAGTCACCCGATGCCTGGGCCTTGGCAAGCTCGCCCAAGCTGTCGGCACGGTTGTCGATGATATCGATATCACGCGGCTCGTCTGCGGAAACGATAAGGAACACACCCTTGTTGGGGCCGCCCTTGTGCAGCTGCCCGGTAGAGTGAAGGTAGCGCGGGCCTATTTCCAAGCAGGAGGGAACACCCTTCAGGTCGGCAACCGAATGACGGATCTCCTCAAGCGCCTCACGCCGGCCTTCACCTGCAAACGGCAGGAAGGCATTCAGGCAGAAGTAATCGCCAGGCTGGATGCTGCCCATAAGCGCCTTCAGTGCGCTTACCAGGTTCTTTTCCTCGAGTTCGTTGCGCAGCGCCTCGGAAACGTGCACCTCTGCGTTGCCCACGGGGATACCGGCCAGGTCGGCTTCCACGAATTCTGGCTGGCGGGCGCCTTCAGCCAGGATACGCAGGACCTCTTTCTTCGCAACGGCCACATCGGGCTGGTCGAACGGGCAAACCTTCATAAGGTAGCCGACCATGGCAATGGCGTATTCCCACATGATGAAATGAGCTGCAAGGTCTACCACGTTCATGACCTTGAAGTTCATGCGGGGGATGGCCGGGTCGATGAACTCCAGCGCATGGGCGAAGTTCTGACGGTCGTCCCAAAGATCGGTCTTGGTGGTGTAGGTGATAACCGTGCGGTCCTTGGGGTCTTCGCGCAGCACCAGCGAATCAACCTCGATGTTGGGCAGGATGCCGTAGCCGTTCTTGCCCAGGCTTTCGGCTACCAGCTGCTCGATCCACAGACCAAGGACGCGGCCGCGCTTCGGGGTGAAGAACGAGAACTTGTCACGGCCGGCCTTGTAGTTGTCGTACAGGAAGGCAGCCAGGTTGGCGGCGGGGTTGTCGATGTCGTCAGATGCGCACAGCTCCTCGGCGGCGCAGGCACTTTCCATCAAATCGGCCAGGTTGATGCCCACCAACGCAGCCGGCACCAAACCGAACACGGAAAGGGCGGAATAGCGGCCGCCCACAGTGGACTCGCCGGTGAACACCTTGCACCAGCCCTCTTCCTTTGCGCGCTTCTCCAGGTCGGAACCAGGGTCGGTGATGGCGATAAGATGCGAGGGGATTTCCTCGGCAGGCATGCTTTCCTCGAGCACCGAGCGGACTGCCTTCATGATGAGGGTAGGCTCGATGGTGCCGCCCGACTTGGACGACTGGATGATGAGGGTGGTGTGCGGGTCGCATTCGGAAAGGATGCTGCGCACACGAACCGGGGAATCGGAGTCGAGCGTCTTGAACGTGACGAGCGAAGAATCCGGCTTGTTGTACTTGGTGATGGTCATAGGAGCCTGGGTAGACCCGCCCTGACCGATGAGTATCACGGTTTTCAAGCCGCCGGCGATCTTCTTATCGGCGAATTCCTGGATCTCATCGATAGGGTACGGCGGTTCGCTGGCAAGCGTTGCCCAACCCATGTATTCGCTGGCACACTGCTGCGCCTCTTCGGAAAAGCCATAGAGAGAGCTGTCCTTGCGCCTGATGCGACTGGCTACCTTGCCGTCGACCAGCGCCTGTAGGGAGGGAGGGTAGATCCCCTGAATGGCAAAATCGATCATTGTTCCTTCTTTCAATATTCCCCTGATTTTACCAAATGGCAACGCTCAAGGCGCGTTCAGCGCCGATGCAAGTGCTTCCGTTAACGAACGTTTACGATCGGCAGCGCGGAATGCCCGGCGCAAAAGAAAAGGCCGCTTTGAAGCGGCCTTTTGGTTCGTGGTGGTCGGGGCGGGACTTGAACCCGCGACACGCGGATTTTCAATCCGCTGCTCTACCAGCTGAGCTACCCAACCGAAAAGCATCATCTCTGACGCGAAAAAGTACTCTACTGCAGTGCGCAGGTTTCGTCAAGCACTTTATGGCAACCTGCAATCGGGCTGCGAACTGCTCGCCATGCGCGCAGGAAGGTGGGGCAACAGGAAGCCCGGGGCCGAAACCGGCTTGCAGGCCTAACCTACGCCCAAGCGCTGCGACCCTGCAGGGCGCGCTTGCCGATATCGGTTCGGTACTGCACGCCTTCGAAGGTGATGAGCTTGCAGGCCTCGTAGGCGCGGTTACGGGCTTCTTCGAAGGTATCGCCCAACGCAACCACATTGAGCACACGCCCGCCGGCGGTGATGAGCTCGCCGTCGGGGTTCAGCGCCGTGCCGGCGTGGAACACCATGACGTCGTCGAGGGCTTCGGCCTCTTCGATCCCCAGGATGACCTTGCCCTTCTCATACGACCCTGGGTAACCATCGCTGGCAAGCACAACGCTTACCGCCCACTGGTCAGACCAATCAAGGACGATGTCCTCGGGGCGGCCTTCGGCAACCGCAAGCATGATGTTCACCAAATCGCCCTTCAGGCGCGGCAGCACCACTTGGGTTTCCGGATCGCCGAAACGGGCATTGAACTCAAGCACCTTGGGGCCTTCAGGGGTGAGCATGAAGCCGCCGTACAGGCAGCCGCGGTAGTCGCTCTCGAACGGGGCGGAAGCCGTCGCCTGGGCGGATGCCTCCATGATGGAGACCATGGTTGCCATCTCCTCGTCGGTGACGATGGGCACCGGCGAATAGACGCCCATGCCGCCCGTGTTGGGGCCGAGATCGCCGTCGTAGGCACGCTTATGGTCCTGCGCAGGGGCCATGCAGAACGCCTTGCCGTTGGAAACGAACGCCAGAAGAGAGCATTCGGGGCCGGTAAGGCATTCCTCTACCACAACCTTGCTGCCCGCCTCGCCGAAGCTGCCGCTGAAGCACGCGTCGACGGCGTCGAGGGCGGCGTCCAAGGTCTCGGCGACCACCACACCCTTGCCGGCAGCAAGGCCATCGGCCTTCACCACCAGTGGAGCGCCAAGCTCCTCGCAGTATGCGCGAGCGGGAGCCGCCTCGGTGAAGCTTCGGTAACGTGCGGTGGGGATGCCATTGGCTTCCATGAATTCCTTGGAATACGTCTTGGAGCCTTCCAGCTGGGCACCCTGGAAATCGGGGCCGAACACGGGGATCCCTGCCTGGCGCAGCACGTCAGCCACCCCGGCAACCAAGGGAGCCTCGGGGCCTATGACCACCAGCTCGATGTCGTTCGAACGGGAAAAGGCCAGTACCTCCTTGGCATCCTCCACGTTCAGGTTCTTGACGTTATGGGCGAACGACGCCGTACCTCCGTTGCCGGGGGCAACGAAGAGCTCGGTGCAGCGGTGGCTCTTCGCCAGCGCCCAGGAGATTGCATGTTCGCGGCCGCCGCCGCCCAAGACGAGGATATTCACGGTTGGTGCCTTTCTTGTTCGTCTTTCGAAAACACCTCCCCAACAGGCATTCGTCAGGGAGGTGAACGGAAAAGCGGGGCACCGAGTACCCCGCTGTTGTGCTTCTTAGCGGCTTTCCCAGCCGTTGAAGATGGTCTGATCGCGGTCGGGGCCGACGGCGATGATGGAAGCCTTCACGCCGGAAACCTCTTCCAGGTACTTGATGTAGCTCTGCGCGTTGGCCGGCAAATCCTGAAGCTTCTTGCAGCCCGAGATATCAACGCCTTCCCAACCGGGAAGCTCCTCGTAGATCGGGGTGACGTTCTTCGGGTAGATGACCGAATGCTGCATGGGGAAGTAGTCGTAGCGCACGCCATCGGCTTCGTAGGCGACGCATACCTTGATGCGGGGAACGCACGAGAGCACGTCGAGCTTGGTAAGCGCCATGTCGGTCATGGAGTTGACTTCCACCGCGTAGCGGGCCTGAACCGCATCGAACCAACCGCAACGGCGCTTTCGGCCGGTGGTAACGCCGTATTCGCCGCCCACCTTGCACAGCAGCTCGCCGGTTTCATCGTGAAGCTCGGTGGGAAACGGGCCGGAACCCACGCGGGTGATGTAGGCCTTGGCGATGCCCAGGACCTTATCGATGGCCTTCGGACCCACGCCCGAGCCGGTGGGGGCACCGCCGGCACAGCAAGAGGACGAGGTGACGAACGGGTAGGTGCCATGGTCAACGTCGAGCATGGTGCCCTGCGCGCCCTCGAACAGGACGTTCTTCCCGGCGCGTAGCTCTGCGTTCAGCAGCTGGGTTGTCTCGGCCATATGCGGGCGAAGGATGTCTGCATAAGGAAGGTACATCTCGCAGATCTGATCGACCGTGTAGGGCTCCAGGCCGTAGATCTTGGTAAGGATCTGGTTCTTCAGGAACAAGGCGGCCTCAACCTTCTCGCGGAAGATCTTCTCGTCCAGAAGGTCCTGGACGCGGATGCCGCAGCGGCTGATCTTATCCTCGTAAGCAGGGCCGATGCCGCGCTTCGTGGTGCCGATCTTGTGCTTGCCCAGATGACGCTCGGAAGCACCGTCGAGATCGATGTGGTACGGCATGATGATGTGCGCATCGCAAGAGATGCGCAGGCGGTCGCAGGAAAAACCCTCGCGCTCAAGCATCTCCATTTCCTCGGTGAGGACCTTCGGGTCGACGACGCAGCCATTGCCGATGATGGGCGTGATATGGTCGTACATCACGCCTGACGGGATAAGGTGCAGGGCAAGCTTCGTGTCGCCGTGGATAACGGTATGCCCCGCGTTGTTCCCTCCCTGGTAACGGACTACGTAATCGAAGTCACTCGAGATCAGGTCGGTGACTTTGCCCTTGCCCTCATCGCCCCATTGGGCGCCAAGGAGAACCGTGCTTGGCATGAAAGGTCCTTTCGATGTTCTGTATGCGTGAAGCCGGGCTTTGCGCCGCAGGGCGCACGACCCCAGCAAGCAGAATCATACTACAGTTCAAGCCGCTTACTGCTTGGATCGACAGTCCCCATAAGGGCTGCAACGTCCTTATGGCAGGTGAAGAGTATCACCTGGCGCGTACGGGAAAGCTCAGCCAGGGCCAAGGCGGCCTGGGCGCGGCGGGAGTCGTCGAAGTTCACCAGTATGTCGTCGCAGAT
Organism: bacterium; assembly: GCA_963607675.1. Classification (GTDB taxonomy): domain Bacteria; phylum Actinomycetota; class Coriobacteriia; order Coriobacteriales; family Eggerthellaceae; genus Anaerotardibacter. Next base: position 26,151 of record CAVDDI010000001.1, read on the forward strand.
CACCGGCAGGGGTTGTCCCACGTCCGAAGCGGTCATCAGGAGCGCCAGGCGCAGGGAAAGGTACAGCTGTTGGCGCGTGCCCAGGGAAAGAAGATGCGGGGGCAAGGCGGTGCGCAGGGCATCGACCGCCTCCACGGCACCATCTTCGCCCAAGCGCACCTGCACCCATGCGCCATCGGTCATAAGCGAGAGCAGGCGGGAAGCCTGGCGGTACACCTCAGGCTGGCTTTTCCTGTCCCATGCGGCGATGGCCCGCTGCAAGGTCTTCTGGGCGATGAAGAGCACCGTCAGGTCGTGCTGGGCAGCCTTCATCTGCGCAGAGGCCTCTTCATAGCTCAGCTTCGCCCGGTCGAAGTCCATGGAGCCGCGGGCTGCGGCCAAACGCTCGGACAGCTCTCCGCGGCGGCGCTCGGTTTCAGCCATCGAGCGCAACGTCTGCTCGCGTTCGGCCTCCCGTTCAGCCAATGCCGCGTCGAAGCTTTCCAACGGGGCGTTGTCGGGAAGCTGCGCAGCTCGGCACAGCTCGATGCGCGCACGGCGCAGCTCGGCGATGGATCGACGCAGCTCGGCTTGCTGAAGACTTGCCGCCTTTTCCCTTTGCAGGGAAACCGCCTGCATGGCGCGCGATGCATCGAGCTGATCGAGTGCGCGCCTTGCGCGGCGGATGGAACCACCGGCGAAGGAAAAGCCGTGCTCGGCAAGGAAGGCAGCTGTCTGGGACTCGTGCTCATCTAAGTCTCGTTGGCAGGACTCGAGGAACTTGCGGTCCTGCTCCATGACCCATCGGTGCTTGCCCAGATCGTCGTCAACCGCCCGTGCATCTTGCGGCGGGTGCAGGGCCAGGGCAAAGCCAGCGGCGGCGGTGACCAGCGAAAAGGCGATCATCATGATGCCTATGGCAGTGTACGAGAGGCCAAGTGCCTGGGTGGCGATGCGGATGCCGGCAACGAGAAGACCGATGCTCAGCACCGCGCAAACAGCGATGATGGCGTGGCGCTGCCGCCGGCGGGTGCCGGCCGCGCCTTGGTTTCCCAGCGTTTCGCAGGCAACCTCGAAGTCCGCCTGCGACCTACCCGCCGCAGCGCGGGCCGCGTCCAAGGCGCGCTCGAGCTTTTCCCTCTTCCCATCAAGAACATCGAGCTCATCGCGCAGGCTCTCCTCGTCTTCGCGGGAAAGGGCAACCAACCCCGCCGCCTCGCTCGGGATATGGCCTTGCGGCTCTTCGGCTGGTGCGGAGCCCATCGCCTGCAGCGATTCCCGGGCACGGTCAAGGGACTGCTCAAGCGAGCGTGCCTGTTCCCGAGAGCTCTTCAACCGCTCAATGCTGCCGTTCAGCTGCGCGCCTGCCTGGGAAAGCGCAACTGAACGCTCGGTAAGCGCTGCCAGCTCGCGCTCTTGGGCGCGCAGGGAGTCCGCCTCCGCACGGCCTTCCGCCACCTTGGCACGAAGGGAATCCATCTTCGCCGAAAGGTTGGGGGTGGAATCGGGGAACTGCGAGGAACGGGAAAGCGCCTCTTTGATCCGGCGCTCGACGTCAAGCAGCGCCTGGGCTGGTGAGGAAGGGGTGCCGGCGCCGGCCGTAAGCAGCCGGGCAGTCAAGTTGCTGTGGCTTTCCAGCCCAAGCAGCTCGTCGCTGGTAAGGGAGAACAGCGTTTGATAGGTATCGCGGTCAATGTCGTCAAGGAAGCCCTTTGGCACCTCGAGCTCTTTCGCGCGTTTCACCTCGATCACATCGCTGCCCTTGCGGAAGAGCAAGCTCCCCGCACGCTCCGCCCCCTCGGGGCGATAAGGGTTTGCCTGCCCGCGCGCAGCTGGCCAACCGAACAGCACACCCTTGATGAACTCGCTCAGCGTGGTCTTGCCGGCCTCGTTTTCACCATGCACCACGTTCATTCCCGGGCCGAACGGGCCCACCACGGTGTTGGCGAACTTGCCGAAGCTGGTCATCTTCACGTATTCAAGATAGGCTCGGTCTTGGCTCACCTGCGGCAAATCAAGCAAGGCCTTCTTGTTCGAGGGCTTCTTCTTGCTCACCGGGATGCCTCCTTGCTCAACAGGTCGAGGACCAGCGTCTCTGCTTCCCCACACGCCGCGGCCATTCCCGGCCCCAACCCTTTGGGAAGCGTCAACCTGCGGGAGGTGAACTCGGATTCAATGGCCGGGATGGACCGGTCGGCATCGGAGGCGAACGAGGAAACCGCATCAAGGAACACCGCAGGGAACAGCCCTTCCCTGCGAAGAGCGTCCCTATCCTGCAAGGCATCGGTATCGTTGGCGATGGCATCGATGAAGAAAAACGGATACGAATCGTTTATCGCGGTTCGCAAGTCTTCAAGAACCTGGGTTGTCAGCAAGCGATGCAAGGCAGTGCGCCCCTGAAGGACGATACGGAACACCATGCGCTGGCAATCCGATTCCGCGTTGGCGCCGAATTGGGCAGACACCACTTCCCGTTGGATGTCGGCAACGGTATTGCAGGCGGAAACATCCACCCAGATACGCTGCCATTCAACCTGTGCGGTGGAAATGAAGCGCGCCTTGTTCGCCGATCCCTCTTCCAGGGTAACTTCCAGGACGCCATGGCGGCCGGTTTCCCAGGTGCCGCGGCCCTGGGGGCTGCCGGCGAACGCGATGCGCGGGTCGGCGCTTGAAGGGAGCAAACGGCCTTGGTGGATATGGCCGCAAGCCCAATAGTCCACATCACGGGCCAGCAGGTCTGCCGGGCGAGCGGGCGAGCGGGTTGGGTCTATATCCAACCCGGTATGCAGCACGCCGATCATGAAAGGTGCCTGTTTCCCCAGGTGGGACATAGCTGTTTCACGTGAAATGCCCTCGAACACCTCCGCACCTTCCGGCCACGCCTGATTGTAGTAGCTTCGACCGCCGATAAGGGCAAGCGGCTGTCCATCTCGCTCGAAGCAGGCGAAGCCAGGAGCCTCCACGCCAAGCAGATGCGTGTTGGGCGGAAGCATGGCGAAGTCGTTGTTCCACGAGGTATACGGATCGTGATTGCCGTTGATGAAGTAAACGGGGATGGCCGATTCGTTCAGCCGCTCCATGCCGGAAACGAAGAGGGAGAAATCCGAGTAGGAGGGGCGCGTGTCGTCGAACACATCTCCTGCTATCACCACGAAATCGACCTTGTGTTCGATGGCCAGGTCGATGATGCGATTGAAGGCAGCCGGGATGGCAGCGAGCATGGTATCCGCCCATTGAGCAGATACCGACCTGAGCCCTTTGAAGGGGGCGCCAAGATGCAGGTCGGCTGCGTGTATGAAGGTTACGCTGCGCATGACACCCCCCTACGTATCGACAGGATCAATAGCTGGAATCGTCGAAATGATTGGTGAACTTGGTGAACTCTGGAATGAAGGTGAGCTTGATATCGCGCGTGGGGCCCGAACGGTTCTTCGCAACGATAAGCTCAGCAACGCCCCAATCGGGGCGGCTGTCCGACTCAGCTTCAGCTTCGCTGGTGCTTCGATCGATGAACATGACGATGTCGGCGTCCTGCTCGATGGAACCGGATTCACGCAAGTCGGAAAGCATAGGGCGCTTATCGGTGCGCGATTCAACGCCACGGGAAAGCTGGGATAACGCGATGATGGGCACTTCCAGTTCCTTGGCTAACACCTTGAGGCCTCGGGAGATCTCGGCTACTTCCACCGCACGATTGTTCGGATGGGGGATCACCGGTTGCATAAGCTGCAGATAGTCAACGATGATCAGGCCGTTCTTCTTGTTGCGCATCATCCTGCGTGCCTTGGTGCGCAGTTCGACGATGGAAAGGCCGGCGGAGTCGTCTACATAGAGTTCGCAGTTGGAAAGCTCGCTGGATGCTTGGACGAGCTGGCCCCAATCGCTTTCCGAGAGCATTCCGTTGCGCATGCGCGAAAGCGCAAGACCAGCTTCTGCCGCAAGCAGGCGCTGGGTGATCTCGTTCGAGCTCATCTCCAAGCTGAAGAAGGCAACGGGTGCGTTGGCTTTCGCAGCATTGGCCGCAAGGTTCATGGCGAATGAGGTTTTGCCCACAGCAGGGCGGGCAGCCAAGATTATGAGGTTGCCGGGGCGCAAGCCGCAGAACAGCTTGTCTACATCCAGGAACCCCGTGGGAACACCCTGCAGCGTGCCTTCGCGGTTGCCCATTTCGGCAATCTCATCGTTGGCCTCCATAAGGAGCTCGCGGATGTTCTTGAAGGACGAGTTCACGGTTTGCTCGGTAACGCCGAAGAGGGCTGCCTCGGACTGGGATATGAGCTCTTTCGGATCAGCGGGCGAATCGTAGGCAAGCGAGGTTATCTGCGCCGCAGAAAGCAACAGCTCTCGGCGGATGGCATCGCGGCTTACGATTTCGGCATGATGCTGCCAGCTGGTGAAAGCGAAGGTGTTGTCGGCAAGCTCAAGCAAGTACTGCTTGCCGCCAACGGCTTCAAGCTGACCAGCGGCGGAAAGGTTGTCCGATACCGAGATGACATCGATGGGGATCGAGCGCGAGTTCATTTCGCGCATCGTCTCGAAGATCATCTTATGGGCAGGGCGGAAGAAGCTTTCCGGCTTGAGCCTAAGGGAAACCTCTTCGAACACTCCCGTTGAAAGAAGGCACGCCGCAAGCACCGTCTGCTCTGCTTCTATGTTCTGAGGAAGCGTCTTACGCACCTCAGGGCCCTGATTGGCTTCCGGCATCCAACAACTCCTTGCCTTGTACGCTTCAGTTACCTTGCTCAAGGTTCAATCATAACAGCCGGATAGTTCCAAGGAGGCATCAACCCCGCCTCAAAGGATCGATTCACCCTGCCACCAAAAAGGGCCACCTTGCGGTGACCCTTTTCGAAAAGCCTTTGGGAAAGGAACGCTACTCTGCAGCAGCCTCGGTCTCTTCCGTAGCTTCTGCCTCTGCCTCAGCGGCAGGCTCCTCTACCTCTTCTTCGGCAGGAGCGGCGAAGGTTGCCTCGTCGCCCACCAGAAGGGTGATGTTCGCCTTGATGTCGCGGTACAGGGAAGCGGAAACCGTGTGCTCGCCAGCGGTCTTGATAGCGCTCTTGATGTCGATGCGACGACGGTCAAGCTCGATATCAGCCTGGGCCTTGACGGCCTCAGCTACCATCTGGGCGGTAACGGAACCGAAGAGAACGCCTTCTTCGCCAACGCGCGCCTCAACCTTGATGGTAAGGGGCTCAAGGGTTTCCTTGATCTTGTTGGCATCGGCGATACGGTTCTCTTCGCGGGCAGCGATGTGATGCTTGCGCTGCTCGAGCTGCTTCAGGTTGCCCTTGGTGGCCAGGATAGCCATGCCCTGGGGAAGCAGGTAGTTGTTGGCAAAGCCGGGGGCTACGTCTACGACGTCGCCTTCGCCGCCCTTGTTCTTGACCTCGGTAAGAAGGATAACTTTCATCTCATCCTCCTTTTAGCGGTTGCGGCGGTCGCCACGGCCGCTGACTGCAGGCACAGCGTAGGGCATGAGAGCCATCTCGCGTGCGCGCTTCACGGCATTGGCGATATCGCGCTGGTGCTGGGTGCAAGCGCCCGTAACACGGCGGGGCTTGATCTTCCCACGATCGGTAACGTACTTACGCAGCATCTGGGTGTCTTTGTAATCGACATATTCTGCGTGGTCCTTGCAGAACTGGCAATACTTTCGACGAGGCTGCTTTGCGTAGTCAGACATGTAAACCTCTTTCGAATGATTAGAACGGGATGTCTTCGTCGTAGACAGAGGCATCGACCACCGGAGCGGCCATCGGGGCAGGTGCCGCAGGAGCAGCCTGCATGGGCGCAGCGGCACGAGGAGCCGAATCGTTTCGGCTGGTCATGAATTCGATTTCATCGACGATGACCTCGATCTTGCTGCGCTTCTGACCATCGCGCTCCCACTGGCTCCAACGAAGCTTACCTTCGATGGCCACCTTGCTCCCCTTGGAGAGGAAGCGGGAAACGCTCTGGGCACGAGCACCAAATATGGTGCAGTCGATGAAATTCGGATAGTCTTCCCATTCACCCGTCTGCTGGTTCTTGCGGCGGTCGTTCACCGCCACGCCGAAGCCGAGGACCGGCATGCCGCTCGCCGTGGAGCGCAGGTCGGGGTCACGGGTAAGGTTTCCGCTGATAACGACTCGATTGATGCTCATAACAAACCTCTTTCATGGTGCGAACATCCACGTTCGCCTTTGATTTCCAAAAATTAATCGCGATCGGTGCGAGCAACGATCATGTGACGCTCAACGGCATCGGAGATGCGCAGAACGCGATCGAGCTCAGCGATGTTGCTGGGCTCTGCATGGAAATCGATAAGGGTGTAATCACCGTCAGTCAAGCCGTTGACTTCGTAAGCGAGCTTGCGCTTACCCCAGTTGTCAACATTGTCGACGACACCGTTACCTTCTGCGAGGGCGGTCTCGATACGCTTCATAACAGCGATACGAGATTCTTCGTCGATAGACGGAGCTACAAAGTACAAGAGTTCATAAGCCTTCATCAGTTCACCTCCTCTGGACTTACGGCTTCGGGTGATAAAGGAAACCCCGAAGCAGGATTAGCCTTTGTAAGATACCAAACGGCAAACCTGTTAGCAATCGATGATGCCGACGAACCCACGCTTTGCACACATGGCCTTATCCTTTCCACCAAAAAGATCGTAGCGCGCGGTTCTTAAGGAAATGGGAAGGCGATGGGAAACAGATCGCAAAAAATGAATGCCCTGAACAGAAAAGCCGCAACCATCAGGCCCCTCAAGGCCCTGATGGTTGCGGCCACGATGCAAACCGCTGCGGCGTGCCTTAGATAGCGAACAGGCTATTCGGCGGCTTCTTCAGAATCAGGGGTCTCATCGGCTTGACCCTGCTTTGCAGGATCAAGCGACCCCTCTATATCCAGTTCGAGTTTCAGGCCTTCCATGAAATTCGGTGCCGGGCCGATGTAGACCACTTCGCGGTCAACGCCATCTTCATCATAGAGGTAGCCGAAAGCGAAGCCTTGCTCCTCGCCAGGCAAACCGCCCTCGGCGATAAGGGCATCGACCGCGCCCTCCTCGGTATCGAGGAAGCCGTCGTAGCAGAAAGCGTATGCCGTGGCTCCGCGGGCGCCCTGCACCTCTTTGCGGGCTGCAAGGAAGATCTTCTCAGTGTCATCACCGGGATGGGTCTCGATGAAGAGATTCTCCTTCACTGCCAAACCTGTGAAGGGGACAACCTCTTCGCCCGCCTCCATCTTGTCAGCCGCCTCGTTCAATACCGCGACGATGACGGTTTTCAGGGTATCGTCCACATCCTCAACGGGGATATCGTTCTCAGGATCCACAACACGGTCTACCATGCCAGTCCCCTTTCTTCTTGCTTGAAGTCCATTGCTACGAAGTGTAGCGTTCGTGCTGCGCAGCCTCAAACACAACTCCGCGAACAACACCGATATCCCTTCGGCTGAACCCTGCCTGGATGCTTTGGCGCATTTCGGACGGGCGGGGCATCGACAGCAGGCAGGAAAACCACGTGAGGGCACGAAAAAGCCGGCTCTGTGGCCGGCTCTGCATTGCTGGCGGAAGGGGAGGGATTTGAACCCTCGTTACCGGGAGTGCCGGTAAAACGGTTTTCGAGACCGCCGCATTCAGCCGCTCTGCCACCCTTCCGAATATGTAAGAAGCCACTTGATGGGCTTTAAAAAGAAAGCGCCCTTTCGAGCGCTTCCGGTTATTCACTGGCGGAGAGATGGGGATTCGAACCCCAGATACGCTTTTGGCGTATACACGATTTCCAATCGTGCTCCTTAAGCCAGACTCGGACATCTCTCCAGCTGCAGCGCTATCTGCGCGTGCAAGGCTGTACTTTACACCAAGTTAGTACCTGCTTGCAAGAGAATAATAGCCATCTTCCGACAAGATCTTCAAGGGAACCTCGAACAGATCGGAAACGCAATCGGTGGTGAGAGCCTCTTCCTTGGGAAGATCCCGGTAGACTTGCCCGTTCTTGATCATCACCACACGGTGGATCTCGGGGATGATGTCCTCGGGATAGTGCGTTACCAGGACGATGGACTTGCCTGCAGCCACCAAATCGCGCATGGCCTTGCGGACAAAGTACATCCCCTCGGGGTCGAGCGCGGTTGTGGGCTCGTCGAACACCAACACCTCCGGGTCATGGATGATTGCGCGGGCTATAAGCACACGGCGCGCCTGGCCAGAGGAAAGCGTCATCACATCTCGGTCGGAAAGATCGCCTATACCAAGGAAATCCAAGGCCTGCTGGGCCTTTTGCGTGCCCTTTTCGGACATCTTATGGCGCTGGGGGACGCCGAGGGCGCCGTACAACCCGCCATAAACCACCTCGATCGCCGGAAGATGAACGGTGATCTGGTCCTGCATGGTAGAGGAAACCACGCCCAGGCACTTCTTCACCTCTTCAAGCGTGACAAGCTCCTTGCCCTTGAAGAGCACCGGAGGGACATCGCGATGAAGCGGGAACGCCTCGCGGGTCATCAAATGGATGAAGGTAGACTTGCCAGCGCCGTTAGGGCCGATGAGCGCTATGTTCTCACCTTGGGAAAGGGTGAAGTCGTCGACATGGAGTATCTCCTTGCCCTTACGGCGGACCACGGCATCATGCAGCTCGATCAAGGGCGACTGCTTCGTTTCCATACGCTGCCTTTCTCATGAAAGCACCAAGGTCACCTCTGTAAGAGGTGACCTTGGCAGGAATTCGTTGTTGCTCGAGACCTTGAGCCTAGTTGCTGGAGGTTTCGGTCGAATCAGAGGACTCGCCGGATTCGCTGGAGGAAGATTCCGATTCAGTAGCCGCGGAGCTATCGGTGGAACCGGTGCTGTCCGCAGAGCTGGAATCAGAGCTGTCCGAGGTGCTCTCGTACTTGGTCATATCAAGGTTGTAGGGAACGTTGTCGGGCATGTCGTTGTTCTGGATGTCGGCCTGGGACTTATAGTCGCTGAACCAGGTGCTGTATGCGGAAGACTGGTTCTGGCTCTTGATGATCTTGGAGATGTAATCGACGAACTCAGACGGATACGCAGAAAGGTCGGTTGCGGTGCCGTCGGTGGTGAACTCATCGGTGCACTTGATGATATGAATGCCATAGTCGCTGGTCACCAAACCGGAAACCTGGTCCTTGGAAAGGGAATCGAGGGCGTCGGTGTACTCGGTGACGAAGTTGTTGATGCAGTCCCAGCCCACGTTTCCGCCGTCTTCGGCAGAGGTGGTGTCGGTGGAGTACTGCTTGGCAGCCTCGGCGAAGTCAAGCGTGCCCGCGTTGATCTGATCAAGCACTTCCTGGGCTTTCTCGGTGTCATTGGAGGAGAACAGGATATGGGAGCTCTTCTTGGCGCCGTTGAACATGGTGTAATAGGTGTTCAGCATGTTCAGGACGCTGGCATCATCGGCAGTGGCGGAATCGCCCGCTACCGCGTCTTCGAGTGCCTGATCCCTAAGGCCGGCGGCCACGGATTCGCGGTACTGATCTTCGGTCAGGCCAGCGGAAGAGAGAGCTTCCTTCCAGGCATCGTCGCTGTCATAGTTGGACTTCACCTTTTCGATCTGCTCATCGACTTGGGAATCGTCTACGGTGATACCCTTCTCGTCGCAAGCCTGCTTCTTCAGCTCGATCTCCACATAGTAGTCAACCACCTGGTCGCGGACGGTGGAGGGAGTGAAGGAGTTCTCGCTCATCCAATTGCCCCAGTCATCGTCGCTGGTGAGATCGGAGCTGGTACGGAAATCCTGGATATACTTGGTGATGGTGTCTTCCTGGATCTCCGATCCATTTACCGTGGCAGCAACGCCCCCGGTGTATCCGTAGTTAGTGCCGCCGCAGCCGGTGAGGGCCAAGCAGCAGGCAGCTGAAAGCCCTACGACCGAGATCTTGCGAAGAAGAGATCCGTGCATCATGTAAGTACCTTGTCTTTCTGAGAACCTATTCACCGCGCTCAAACGCGGCAACGAAGCGTATTTTTGCACAACACGTTTTTCGGTCCTGTCTTCGCACAATTTACCCACGTATTGCCGCAGGTTAACCACAACCCCTTCATAAAAGAGGAAGCCAGTGGGCGCTCTATCCGTCCCACTGGCTTCCTTTGCGCTATCCGCCACCTACGGACAGTTACTTGTTCTTCGCCTCTTTACGACGCTGGGTTGCCGAAAGGGTGCGCTTGCGCAGGCGGATCGACTTGGGGGTGACCTCCACCAGCTCATCATCCTCGATGTACTCAAGCGCCTCTTCAAGGGTGAAGGTGATGGGCGGGGTAAGGCTGATGGCCTTGTCGGCACCGGAAGAGCGCTGGTTGCCCAGAGACTTCGCCTTCGCAACGTTGACCACCATATCGCCTTCACGGGAAGACTCGCCCACGATCATGCCCTCGTAGCAATCCTCGCCCGGGCCAACGAACAGCTGGCCGCGCTCCTGCAGGGTATCGAGCGCATATGCCACGGACTTCTCGGTTGCCATAGCGATCATGCAGCCGTTCTTCCTACCCAGCATCTCACCAGAATACGGACCGTACTCGCGGAAATGGTGGAACAGGACCGCTTCGCCATGGGTGGCGTTCAGAATACGGGTCTTCAGACCCATGGTGCCGCGGGAGGGGATAGTGAACGTGAGATGGGTCATGGTCTCGTCGGAAGCCATGTCCTCCATGATGCCGCCTGCGGTGCCCATGACCTCGATTGCCTTACCAGAGTAATCGTTGGGAACATCGACGGTAGCTTCCTCGATGGGCTCGAGCTTGTTGCCGGCCTCATCGGTCTTGTACACAACCTGGGGTCGCCCAACCTGGAACTCGAAGCCTTCGCGGCGCATGGTTTCCATGAGCACGGAAAGATGAAGAACTCCGCGGCCCGCAACACGGATGCCCGACTTGTCCTCGGTTTCCTCGATGCGCATGGAGATGTTGCTCTCCTTTTCGCGCATAAGACGCTCTTTCAGCTGACGGGCACCGACGATGTCGCCCTCACGGCCAACCAAGGGGCTGGTGGATGCCTCGAAAACCACCGCCATGGTGGGCTCTTCGACGGCGAGGGGCTCCATTTCCACCGGGTTCTCAGGATCGGTGATCACGTCACCGATGTCGGCCTGCTCGACGCCGATGACGGCAACGATGTCGCCGGCAGTTGCCTCTGGGACCTCGGACTTGCCAAGGTTCTCGAAGGTGTACACCTTGCGCAACTGGGCGTTGTAGCGGTTGCCATCGGGCTGGATAACAAGCACCTGCTCCTTTTCGTGGATGGTGCCGCTCTGCAGACGGCCGATGCCGATGCGGCCTTCATAGCTGCTGTGGTCAACCGTGCAAACCTGCATGGCAACCGGGCCGTCGATATCGACCTCGGGGCAAGGGATCTCCTTCAAGATGGTGTCAAGGAGGGGGATCATGTCCATGTTGCCGTCATCGGCGGCGTAGCGGGCATAGCCGTTCACTGCAGAGGCATACACAACGGGGAAATCGAGCTGCTCGTCAGAAGCGCCCAGCTCAACCATGAGGTCGAACACCTTGTCTACCGCAGCATCGGGGTTTGCGTTCGGGCGGTCGATCTTGTTCACGACGACCACGATACGCAAACCACGCTCAAGCGCATGGGAAAGGACGAAACGGGTCTGCGGCTTCGGGCCCTCGTAGGCATCGACGATGAGCAAGGCACCGTCGGCCATATTGAGCACGCGCTCCACCTCGCCGCCGAAGTCCGCATGGCCCGGAGTGTCGATGACGTTGATCTTCACATCCTTGTAATGGATGGAGATGTTCTTCGACAGAATGGTGATGCCGCGCTCGCGCTCCTGGTCGTTGGAGTCGAGCACGCGCTCGGCAACCTCCTGGTTCTCGCGGAACACATGGGAGGACCAAAGCAGTCGGTCAACCAGAGTGGTCTTGCCATGGTCAACGTGCGCGATGATGGCAACGTTGCGAATGCTTTCTTGTTTCATCCTTCTTCTTCCTACTTGGCGGCGTTGGGTATATCTTATCGGAACATCAAAAAAGGCTCGCCGGAAGCGAACCTTTGAATTCATGGTGGAGCATAGGGGGATCGAACCCCTGACCTCAGGCTTGCAAAGCCCGCGCTCTCCCAGCTGAGCTAATGCCCCATGTTGGTTGTGCGATTTCAGTTATCAATAAACGCTCCACCGGCAAACTCGGCTCACGGTGGAGCGTTTATCAGTAAAAAATGGTGGGCCCAAGCAGATTTGAACTGCTGACCTCACGCTTATCAGGCGTGCGCTCTAACCAACTGAGCTATGGGCCCGAAATCGCGCTCAATTAATATACTTTCCTGCCTGGCTACGGTCAAGGATTAATTTGCCATTTTTGGAAAAGTTTTGTTGCACGTGAAACTTTCGGCAACCTACCTGGGCCCAACATACTGGCAACGGAAAGCATCCCGGAGGGCACGTGCCCTCCGGGATGCTCAGAAACGATTGGCTACCGGCCGTCTTCACAGGTAAGCCTTACACATGAAAGAGGAGCAGACGCTATTCCTCGGCCGATGGCTCCCCTGCCACATCGGTCACGTTGCCATACGGGGCATCTTCGTCTTCTTTTTCCTCCGAAGATGAAGTGGCGATAGCGGAAATACGGTCGT
>CAVDDI010000002.1:0-20782 GCA_963607675.1 bacterium
GTGATGCCGTTCGACAGGGTGACCGCCTCCGATTGGTGCAGCTGGGACACGGAATCCCCGAGGGTTGTTACGGATTGGAACGTCTTCGCAATAATCACCGGATTTCCAACGGTTATTCCGCTGATTGGGATACGTGCTATGGGAAACTGAACAGTCGACACGCCAGACACGAGGTCGGCGTTGTTGATGTCGAGGAGCGAGCCTTCGTGGATCTCAGGGTCCGATGCCGTGCTGGATGTCGGCGTGCCGGTGACGATCTCAAAGTTGACGTCCTCGCATCGGGTGTCGGCTCCGTCGTACGTGTAGGTTCCTACCAGCAGGTCGTTGCGATTCAGACCTTGCTGACCACTCTCGATGGTAAGACTAAGCAGTTTATCCTGCGTGATCCTGGCTCCGTTGACCAGCATGCAGCCACGGCCAACGGACAGGGTGTTGGCATCGACGACGCTGATAGGCAGCCCATCGAGTCCATCGGTTATGTACACGCCATCGCCGAAGAGGGTTGCGTTGTGCGTTCTCACGTCCAATGCGCTTATGTGCGGCTCGGCCATGCAGCCGTCTATTAGATGTGTTCCGTCCATCACTTAACTCCTGCCTGCTTCGCTTCCCCTGCCTCATAGGAGAACGTCGCTATCGAATTCTGCTCGGTGTAACGCTTCTGAGTAATCGACGCAGAAGCTTCGATGCCGTAGTTGACCTCGTTTGCCGACACTGTATCGCCAACGTCGTGTTCGCCAGCATCGTCGATGGACAGCTCTATGGAATCGGAATCCTGAAGCTCGGTGAGCTTCTTCTTACCGTCCTCTTTGAGCTTGTCGTACTCGGAGGATGTCTGCTCGTACGTCTCGGTTATCTCGTACACGCCGAACAGCGTCTGCGTCTCCGAGACGTTGCCATCGGCATCGGCAAACCAGTCGCACCGTACGCGTGCTGCGCCTTCGCCGGTGCCGAGGCAGACGAGGTGGTTGGTGCGCAGGTAGCTCTTGGTCATCTTTATTCCTGGCTGGGTGTCGCTGTCGAAAGTGACGTCGGATCTGGGGGCGGCTGTTACGACAACCTTTTTCAGCTCGCCGTTGTAGGCCATTTGCAGCTTCGCAGAGACGCTGGCCAACATCGCCTGCAGCCCTTCGTACGCGTTGCAGTAGCGCTCAAAGGAGTAGTTGTTTACGGTGATGCCGCTCGCTTCCCCCGATGCGGCGAAAAGGCCGTCGAGGCCGACTCTCTTTATGACTGTCGCGATAACGGAGTCGGCATCGCCGGAGACGGTCAGGTGGTCCGAACCGGTGTCGGGGCAAATCACCTTCGATGCGAGGATCCCGCTCCACGACCTACCGGAATACGTCACCTGATCAACGCTCTTGGAGGTGTCTACGCTTACGCCGTCGATGATCCCCCCAGCATCGCTGCCCTCTGCATATACGAGCGACTTTGGTGAAAGCTTCTCGTCGGTTATATCGCGCGTGATGCTCATCAGGTTCTCGTCTCCTGACGTGACCTCGTAATCGGCGTTCGAGATGACGAGCTGGTCGGCGAAATTCTCATCTGTGCAAATCAAGTCCATCTGCTACTCCTTCGGCACATAGAACGGCGGCATGTCTTCCTCGTAGATGAGCGTCAGGTCGAACCCGAACGAGCCGTCGTAGGTCACCAGGTTGCGGCCCGTGGGAACCTTTTCGAAGATATAGGATCCGCCACCCTTGGCACCGCGTTGGCGGTTATCAAGCCGGTTGACCTTGCCGCCTAGGCGAGTCACCTCGTATATTTCCTTCTCGCGTGTATCGACGACGAGATACGAGCCATTGGCAACGGTGCCGCTCACGCCATAGAGGTTCGAGCCTATGCGCACTGTGGGGTTCTCGGCGAATCCGAAGATGGTTAACCTCATCGAGCACGGTGCGGTGCCGTTGTTCTCGACAGCCTGCCACGCCTTGTCTATGGTCGAATAGTCGTATGGGTATTCATGCGGATAGTTGAGCCAATCGGAATCGCCTGCCTCATGGTCGCTCGACTGCTTTATGAAATGCCGCGTCACTTCTGTGGTCCATGTTGGGTCCTCTAGGGCTACCGTTACCTTCGCGTTGGTGAGGAACCCGTACGTATCATCGGAATCGTCAAACGCAACCGAGACAATGTAGCCTCTGGTCGCATAAGCGCCGCAGGTAATCGTTCCAGGCGTGAGATTCAGCCGGTCGTTGACGCCGATGCGCATCAGTTCGTTGCAGCGCGCCACGGCCTCTTCAACGCTGTCTGTGTGGATGGCTACGGGTATGTCGAACTCGGTCAGGTCGCGGTAGAAGCCGCGCACCTTGTTGTTGGATTCTTTCAGCGAGTACTTCATCGACCTGAAAGAGTCCTCTTCAGGCCAGAACGAGCTGCCGCCGAACTCGATCACAGCTCCTTCTGCTGTCTTGTATGAAAAGTCGTATCTCATGACCACTTCTTACTGAGCTTGTTGATGAGCCGGACAACGCCTCTCTCGTTGCCGATGTCGAGGCTGCGCGGGGCGCTCTCTTCGATGATCCGTGGCATGTCCTTATGGAAAAGGACGAGTGCAGAGAGGATCGATGAAAGCGCTCCCGCCGACTGCGACTCGCGGAAATCGAGGGCTTCGTTGATCCATCCCTGGAGCAGGTTCACGGGAAGAATCGCCTCATCGCCGGCTTCGCCGCCGACCATCGCATTGCCGCCGCTGACGCCGAACAGCGTTGGAGAGGTCATAATGCCGCCGTGTGCGTAGAAGCTTATGCCCAGGGAAGGGATGGAGCCCTGCAGCAAGTCGCTGGCTTTCCATCCAGAAGGCGAGATAGAGAAATGAGGCATCGGGATGTGCGGCCAGCTGATGCTGAAGTTGAAGAACCCCTTGATGGCGTTGATCGCGCTGCTCACAATGTTCTGCGCCGTCTGCATCGGGTTGCTGATGGCGCTCACCACGCCGTTGAAAACGCTTTGCGCAAGCGATAGGAACGCGCTGATCCGGCTCCACGCACCTTGCATTGCGCTGATGCCGCCGGAAACGGCGCTCTGTGCGACGCTCATGGCGCTTCCGATGAAGCTCTGTATGCCGCCAAAGACGGAATCGACGATGTTGCGGAACTCTTCGGAAGTGTTGTAGGCGACGATGAACGCTGCCACCAGCGCTGCTATGGCTATGACCACTATGGCTATCGGGTTGGCCGACATTGCAGCGTTGAGCACCCATTGCGCTGCCGCCAACACTTGCGCTGCGGCAGCGGGGCCGTACATCGCGACCCCCATCCCGGCTATGGCCACGCCGAGCCCTGTTGCAATCGGCAAGATCACATCCATGTGCTCTGCAAGGAAGCCGAAACCCTGTGCGGCAAGGTTGGTCAGATCGGTCTGCATCGGGGCGAACTGCGCCGCGAGCTCCGATTGCGCCTGCATGAGGTTATCCTGCGCAACGCGGGAATCCTCGACGTCGGAGTTGGTCTCTTGGAAGGTCTGGCCCAGCTCGGAGTACTGGCTCGAGAGCACGGTGGTAAGCAGCTGCTGGCGTTCCTGCTCGCTCGAGCACTCCCCGAACGCGGCGTTCAGGGCATCCTCCTTCGACTCCCCATCCTCGACAGCTGCGTTGAACGCCTGCATAGCTGCCGGGTGATCGGAGCCGAGCTTCTGGTTCATCTCTTCGACGTTTATAGTCGTCCAATTGATGGCATCGGCAAGACCACCGGTTATCTGGCCTGTCCTGATCGTCTCGTTGGCTGACTCGATCAGGTTCTCGACTGGGAGCGCATCGCCGAAGGCAGCGACTGTGCCGGCTGCGATGTTGTACCAGGTGTCGAGGTCGGCACCGGCGTCGGCCAGGTTGTTCATGTCCTGCGCAGCCTCGACGGCCTGATCGGAGTCACCAAGGAGGCCAAGGAACTGCTGGTATACCTGGTTCGCCTGCTCCTGGGAGCGGCCGCTCGCCTCGAACGCGACATTCAGCTGGTTCATGTGGGCGCGGTACTCTTCGGTCTCCTGGATCATGTCGCCCATGGCGGAGATCCCGTCGCGCAGGTAGTCGGTTATGACGAAGCCGCCAGCGATGTCGGAGAGGCTGTCCACCATGCCTCTCCCGGAGTCGGCGGTATCGTCTAGGGCGGTCGAGAACTGCTTGGCGGCGCTTTCGGCCTTCGACATCTCGCCTTTGCTATCAGCGAGGGCAGTGTTCGCCTCCTTCAGCTCAGAGCGCAGCTGCTTGGCTTCGGTGGAGTTCTTGCCGAAGGCCACCACGGCGTTCGCATATTCGTTGGCAAGCGCGGAGACCTTCGACTCCTGCTGGCTTATCTCGCTGGAGAGCTGGCCGATAGCCGACTCATCCTGCTTCGCCGCTTCCTGCTGGCGCTCAAGCTGAGTGTTGCACTGCTGGATCTGCGCCTCTATGCGCGCCTCTGCTGCCTTGGCGTTGTTCACCTGCGCCTCAAGCCGCTGGGCTTCCGTCGAGTTCTCGCCGTAGCAGCGCTTGGCTACCTCCAGCTTCCCGGCAAGGGCCTCGGTCTTCTGTTGAGCCTGCTGAAGCTGGTTGCCGAGAATCTGGGACTTCTGCTCGAAGAACTCGGTTGCATTGCCTGTCTGCTTGAACGTTGCTGCAGCAAGCTTCATCTCGGAGGAGAGCGTGCCCATGCGAGTCTTGACGTCTTCGAGCTTCTTGGTCATGTCCGCTGTGTCTGCGGTGAACGTTGCCTTGACTTCGTTCTTCTTGGCCATGCGACCTCCTCTCTATCGCTTACGCCGGTTGCGTTCTGTTGCCTTCTGCTGCTCGGCGGCGAGCCATGCGCTGTAAGCGTTGGCGTTGGCAGCCACTTCGCGAACGAAAGAGACATCCGCATCCCAGAAGACGTTCTCGGGGACATCGCCGACTATCACGTAGAAGGCGTAAGCGTCGTATACGTCCTCAATGTCGAATTTCGGGATACGGATGCCCGATCCTTGCTTGGTTATTCCGCGGCGCTTGAAGGCGCGGCGGAATCTATCGCTTTTTTTGGGTTCAACAGAGTGGTAAGCGCCTCGGTCACCATCGCGCGGTCTGGAAGCACGTTGTCGATGAACCCATCGAACGTGAGCGCAT
This sequence comes from bacterium, assembly GCA_963607675.1. Lineage (GTDB taxonomy): Bacteria > Actinomycetota > Coriobacteriia > Coriobacteriales > Eggerthellaceae > Anaerotardibacter. The sequence continues at coordinate 5,069 of CAVDDI010000002.1, forward strand.
GGCTCATCTCCTTACCGCCCAGGCACCACGCGCAGAGGTACGCGGTGTAAAGGATCCGCAGGTTCTCGATCTCCGTCTTCGCGCCTTTGGTGAAGATGCGGTTGTATTCGTCGTAGGCGTCCTTCGCCTTCGTGCTCAGTTGGAGCAGGGCGCGGTAGGTGAGCGTGCATTCTACCTTGGTACCATCGATAAGCTCGATCTCGGCAACGGTGTTCAGTTTCACTTCGCACCAGCCTCCTTCTTGGTACGGGTACGGCGGGCGGCAGGCTTGGCCTGATCGGTTTCTGCGGCGGGGTCTACCTTCTGGTTGGTCTCAGCGGTAGAAGCATGCGCTGCAATGAGGTCATCAAGAGGGAGGATCACCTCGCAGGTTGAAAGGATCTCGGCAGCTCGCTCGTCTGAGAACTCGACCACCGCACCGGCTTCGTAATGGTCGCCGGTGTATTTGTCGGTGAAGTCTTTCCTTATCAGGTACGTCATAGGTCGCATCCCCTCCTACTCGGTTGCGGTGATCAGGTCGCGGCTGAAGCCGGACATCCACTTCTCGACCAGGGTTTCCTTCTCGCTGTCCTCTAGCCCGTCAAGGAACATCTCATACATGCCCTCGCCGTAGGAGTCGGGCATGACAGAGAACTCTGGCTCGATCTCCTCGACCTCATCGCCGCCGTTCTCCACGCTGCGGGCGGGACCGGTGGTTGCGGTTACTCGGGGGTAGGCCTTCAGCTTCTCGTTGCCATCCTCGTCGGTGACGTGAACGCACATGCAGCATTCGGGCAGCAGGCTGTTCTCGCCGAACGCGTAGGCACCTTCCTTGAGGGTGGAGCGCGTCATCGCGAAGAGTTTCGCGTAGGTTCCCTTCGGCACATGCATGGAGGTCGTGATCGTGCCGTTGCCGGTGCCGCGAGTGCGCGTCTTGATGACCTTGCCGCGGCACTTCTTGCTGACGGTCTTCACCTCCATCTCTTCCTCGAACTTGCCGATGCAGGACAGGGCCTCGGCATTGCCCTCGGTGAACTTGAAGGAGATCTTGTCTACCTCGAACTCAGAGAAAACCGTGTCTGTGGACATGGCTAACCTTCCTCTCCAAACGCCTTTGAAAGGGCGTCTTGAATCTTCTCTATTACTGTGGGGGCGGCCGCTTCCAGGCCGCGCCTGAACATCTGCTTGTTGCCAACGTGACGGCGCGTGTTGCTGCCGTCGTCGGGGAAGTACAGGTAGTGGTACCTGGTGGATGTGGCCACGGTGACCGACAGCGGCGCGGAATCGACCCTCTGCCATTCAGTACCGTGCGCAGGCGCCGCCTTGCCGCGCCATCTTCTGCCCGATCTGGGGATCAGGGCGTCGATGCCTTCCTTGATGGCCTTCGCTCCCTCATCCCTGAGCGCTTCATCGATAGCGGGGCCGACCAGATCGGGGTACGACTCGATATCGTCGGCAAAGTCGGCGAATGACTCATCGTCGGCAAGGGAGAACTCAGCCATTGCCCTGGATCTTCTTCCTCGCGCGCAGGAACGGCAGCTCTGCCATCTCGACCACGGCGTTGCTGCCGGGCTTCGCAAGGTAGGCGAACTCGATGTCCTTGGTCGTATCGAGCCTTACGCCGGGGATTGCGGAAAGGGCCGCGATGACGGCATCGATGTCATCCTGCGGAACGTACTCCTCGCGCACCAGTGCGACGTTCACGCGGTCGGTGAACCCCTGGCGATCACTGGTCCTGATCGTCTCCCGGTTGAACACCACGTAATCCCACAGGTCCTTCTCGCGAACCGATGTGGCCATGCCGTAGTCAACGGGCTCGCCAGGAAACAGCGCCTCGAGCGCTTCTTTCACGTCATTCAGCACCAAGGTCGCGCACCTCCGTCAGATACAGGTAATCCTCTTCCATGGTTCTGTCCATGTAGGAGATCGCGTATAGCGTGTCGCCGATGGTCGCCAGGCACTTGGAGTCCAGCCGCCCGCCGATCGAGCGTATGCACACCTTGCGCGCAAGCGAGAACCCCATAGACGCGGCGAACTCGGCATCCTCTGCGCGGCAGCTGACCTGACGGAAAGCCATTGTGGCTATCGGCTCCAAGTCATCGGTCGACTTGGGGTTGCGGCGGGCGGCGAAGTCGGTCTTGCGGTCGACTTGGCGGCAGAGCTGAAGAACCCCGTCGTTGAAGACCTTCCCCTTAACCTTCAGCGCCATAGGCTGTCACCTCCCACCGTTCGCGGGCTTGCAGGATGTCGGATGCATAGTTCTCATCGAAATCGTCCAGGGCGTTGTTCCATCCGTAGAGGCAGTAGGCCAGGAGCAGCTTGCGCTCCTGGCCCGGGAGGGTAAAGTCGAACTCGCATCCGTCCTTCGTCCTTATGCCTATCTTGTCAGTCAACTCGACCTGTCCATCGGCGATGATCTCCTCAAGGCGCGCGTCGGTGTCGGCATCGTCCCACGTTATGTTGAGCTTGCGCTTGGCGAGCTCCAGCAAAAGCGGGTCAATCATGGCTAGGCCGTGATCTCATTTGCCGTCTCGGTTGCCGTCGCATCCCTCATCACAACGGTGATGTAGGCGGGGTCGAGCTCGGAGATATCAAGCAGGTAGGAGCAAGTGTTGTCGACAGCGCGGCCAGTCATGTGCTGCTTGATCTTGAAATAGCGGGTGTCATCGAGGAACTTGAACTCGTCGCTGAACTCGATAACAGCGTTCTTCTTTCCGCCCGCGAGGAGCTTGTAGTTGTCTGGCAGGCAGATGATGGCCTTGCCATCGGGCACCTCGGTGGACACCTCTACGTCGGTGGGGAAGGGGAACAGGTCGTGCACGTAGCCGCCGGTAGCGGTGAGCACGGTGGTCGCAGGCATGACCTTGGTCAGGTAATCGGTGAGGTTGCAGATGAGCAGCACCTTGTCGAAGGAGCGGGAGACGCCCTTCTCGGTCTTGGCCATCTTGGCCACGACAGCGCCGTACTCGGCAGGGGAGAAGCTCGTAACCTTGACTGCGGTCTTCTGCGGATAGCCGTCGGTGCTGGATACGGATACCCCCTCGTGGATGTCGCGGTCGAGGCCGATGGGCTGGTCGCTGCCGGTGCCGTGGATGATGCCCGCCTCAAGGCCGCAGGCAAGGGCCTCGGTGAGCACGGTGCGGATATAGGAGTCCAGGAACTGTGGGCCCATGTCAAGCATGTCGCGCTCGATGAAGGCGAAGCAGGAGAGCTTTGCCTGGATCACATCGATGGTGTCGAGCGCAGACTCGATCTCCTCGGTGATCGCGCTGCCGACCTTGCCCCACACAGCGGCGTTGTGCGGGTTTCGGTTGATGATCCACTTGGTCATGTAGCCGACGTACTGGATGCTGAACTTGGAAAGCAGCGGGTGGTTCTCGGTCAGGTCGCGGTACACGTCCTCGATGATCGTCTGGGGCATGATATCGTCATCTACGGTGTCGCCGATGAGATCAACGAAAGCTTGCTTCGGTGCCTCAGAGCGAAGAACGTCGGTGAGCTTCTGATAGAAGGCGGTCTCAGCTCCGGTGAGCTGTCGGTAGCCGCGCTGCGCGAGCATCTGCGCATCCGCCTTGTTGGAAAGCTCGAGGAAATCACCCTTGATCTTCTCGCAGACATCGGCCTGGAACCCGTCCCAGGCCTTGGCGATGTCCTCTTCCTTGCCGCTCATGATGGCTGCCGCCATCTTCTGGGAGGCTTCTTTGATGTAACCGATCTTGATTGCCATGTGTGTTTCCTTTCACTATCGGGCAAGCATGGTGAAGAGCTTCTTCAAGCCCTCCTGCGCGTCTTTCTTCTTATCGTCATCGGCGGAATCGCCGTTGTCCGACTCTTCATCGGGATCGTCTTGGTCTTCATCGGGATCGTCCGGGTCTGCAGCGCTGTCATCGGCGGCAGGATCGCCATCGCCGGAATCTGCCTGCTCAGGATCCTTGCCCTCATCGTCATCCTGGCCGTCATCCGACCCTTCTTTGCCGGCGTTGGCATCGATGTCGTCAGAGTCGACGCCGTCAACGTCGTCTTCACTGCCGCCATCCGCGGTCTTGGGGTCATCGGGGCCCTCGACGTCAACTCCTGGCTCTGGTGCCGGGTCGCTCGCCTTGTCCTCGTCGCTGGAGACGGCCTGGAAGACGGTTTTGAGGGCGGATTGGGCGGGGTGGTCGGCCGATATCGGCACAACCGAGGTCGCAAAGCCCATCCCTAGGGCATCTTCTGGCTCGATGAACGTCTCTTGGTCCATGAGCTCGGTCAAGACGCCCTCGTCGATGTTGGTGTTGGCCAGGTAGATCTTCTTCGACTGGTTGGTTATCAGGTCGAGGTCGTCTGCCATCTTGCGCAGCGCGTTGGCGTCCCCCTCTGCCCAGGAAAAGGCGTTGTGGATCATCAGCAGCGATGCCTCGTTCATGATGCGCTCATCGCCTGCCATGAAGATCACGGATGCGATGGAGCAGGCGAAGCCATCGCATCGTGTGCGCACCTTCGCCTTGTGCTTCTTCAGGGCGTTGTAGATAGCCAAGCCCTCGGCGACCTCGCCGCCGTAGGAATTGATGTTCACGTTGATGGCATCTACGTCCAAGTCCGCAAGCTGCGCAGACAGGTTGGCTGCCGATACATCCGAGTCGAGAAACGGCCAAGAGGTGATGTCACCGTAGATGTCGATGTCGGCCTCGTTGCCGTCCACTTCCATCTGATAGTAACGTTTCATCAATTCACCTCCTTGCTGTTGTCGGTGTTCTCTCTCATATCCTCTGCAGGCGTGAAGTTCTTCGTTAGGTAGAACGCCTGTGAGAACTCGGTGTTGAGGGGCTGTTCGCCCAGCTTCGAGCGCACATCGTCGATGGTGAAGGTGCCTGTAGAGATAAGCTTCTCCACGTTCGGGGCAACATCGAAGATGTCGATGTGCTTCACGCGGGAGGTGTCCACCACGATGCGGTCTCCCCGTTTCCAGTCCCAGTAGCCCATCACTTTGCGCGTCAACTCGTCGCCGATCATCACGGCGATGGGATCAACGCAGAAGGTGAGGAAGGTCTGCACGATCTCGGACATGTTGGTGATGTTGCCGGTCATCATGGAGAGCGGGATCTGCCATGCCTGTGCAACCGTCTTGAACATGTCGTCACGGATGGCCGTTATGTCGGATACCGGTGATGGGGTGCCGGAGTCGAAGCGTGCGAGCTCGCGGCCTGTGTTCTGGGGCAGCACGGCGGCGCGGGTCGAGTTGATGAAGTCGCGGAAGCGGTCTGCCGTGATCTTTCGCTGCTGTTCCTCGTCAACGTTCGTGCCGCGCTGCATGCCCTGGGAGTTGAAGGTGTACTTCGGCGTGTTGCCGGTCGCGTAGGACCTGGTTGCGACACCGAGCAGCTGCGAGTAGTCGGATACCGCCGAGTTCACGACTGAGCGTATGCGCACATCTCCCTGGGTGAAGTACATCACGTCTCCAGCGCGCAGATGGCGCATGTCGGTGTGCATCCTGTTCACGGTGATCCCTGTGAAAAGGTCGTCGGCAAGGCCCATCGGCTGCCTGGAGAAGGTGTCCGCGAGGAACACCTGGTCGTTCTCCGCCAGGAGCAGCGCCTCGCCGTTCAGGTAGTAGCGCTCAATGAGCATGCGCTTCAGGTGGCTTGCGCTCTCGTTGGCGTTGGGGGAGACGTTCAGCACGTAGTACAGGTAATCGTCCGGCGTCTCCTTGCCACGGCGGTACACGCGGAACTCGCTCTTCGAGATCGCGTTGGCGACGTAGGACACGGCAATGCACACGGCAAGCATCTGCCATGAGGTCCGTTCCTCCATCTCGCCCCCGCCGTCCATGTCTGCCTGGGTCATCTCCTGGCCAAGCCAGTCGAGAACCCTTGTCCTTATCGACACATGGCCTCCTATCAGATCGTCTAGAGGTATATCGGCTCAAGGGCTTCGAAGCTGCCGCACTCGGGGATCGCGTCCTCGATGCACATGGCTGCCACGAATGCCATGAATCCGTCTGTCTTGCGGGCCTTCGGGTCAATCTTCCCGAAAAGGTAGTTGTCGTTCGCCGCTGGCACCAGCTTCGTGTTGTTGGTGAACCAGCGCATCGCGGGATCATCGCCCCAGGCGATGCGGTGACGTGCGAACGCAGAGGTCACCTTCGGCTGAACCTGCATGATGTTTGACGGGCGCAGCAGGGTGACGGTCTTCTCTTTGACGGTGAAGCCGATGCCTGCCAGCTCATGCTTGAAGATCGAGAAGCGGTAGCTGTCGAGCGCCACCGCCTTTATGTCGTATAGCTCCATCCTCGCCAGCATCCAATCGATCACCATCTCGGGCGGAACCTCAACGTCATCGACCAGCGTTATGAGGCCATCGCGCTCCCACTGCTCGAGCGGCGGCTTGATGGCGGATCGGTGCGGGCTGTCTGCGCAGAGCCATGAATGGTTTACCGAATAGAACTCGCCATCGACACGGAAGACCAGGCTCGCCGATGTGAAGTCGGTGTTGAGCGAGGCGTCGATGCCCATCACGCACGGCATGCCGGCGAGGTCGGGCACATCGCGGGATGCGATCTTCAGGTTGTCCCAGCTTGTCACCTCGATATCGCGCTTGCCGATGCGGATGTTCATGCGCTTGGTCATGAACTCGCTGCAGCTGACGGGATCCTCGATGTACTCCTGGTACTCAACCTTGATCTCGGCCAGCAGGTTCGGCAGGTACGGAAGCGATGGATTGGCCTTCGGCCAGTTCACCGCATCATGTACGTCTTCCTCGCAGTCGAGCTTGCAGACGAACGGCAGGAAGCCGTTGTCCGGCGCGCCTTCGAAGAGGATCTTGGAGGCACGATCCTTCAGCTTGTCCAAGGGTCCGTCGTTCACGTTGCCGTCTGATGTGATGTACAGGCGGCGTGGGTGCGGTTTCTTTCCCAAGCCGGTGGTGAACACGTTGATGTTCTTCCAGTTCTGGTAGGCGTGCACCTCGTCGAATGCCACCATGCCGCTGCGCAGGCCATCCTTGCTGGATGGGTTGTCTGTGCGGTGCTTGATCTCGGATCCGGTCTTCAGGTTCTTGATGCAGTCGAGATTCCAGCTGAAGTTCTTCCGCATCTTCGATATCCGCTGCGGATCCTCGAGCACATCGTCATGGATCTCCATGAACGAGGTCTTCGCCTGCTCGTCCGAGGTCGCGCAGATGTCCACGTTGTAGCGCGGTATCCCGTTGGTCTCGGTCGATGCGCAGAACGCCACGAAGCTCAGGAACCCGTTTTTGCCGCTGCCGCGACCCAGAAGAGCGAACAGTGTTGGCCAGCGCGGCGTTCCATCCTCCCTGAACACGCACATGAACAGGGTGAAAAGGAACTTCTCCCACTCGAACAGCTCGAACGGGAAGTACTTCTGGTATGTTGCGTACTTGCTTAGGCGCTCGGTGTCGATGACAAGCTTCTCCGTGGCGAACACGTTGCGGACATAGGCGACCAAGGCGTGCTGCTCCCTGCAGGCAACCACCGTTCCCTTCTCGACCATGCGGAGGTACCCGGTGATCCAGGCGCACTGGATCTGCTTGCGGGTGCGTGCCTTAGAGCTCGTCATCTTCCCTCACGGCATCGGGGATGTCGAGCTTGCACCTGCTGGTGAGCGTCATCCCCAGATCCTGGGCGCTTTGACGGGCCTGCCGGAAGGCGCGGTCTTGCTGGAGCTGAAGCGCATGGCTGGCCTTCTCCGGGTCGCGGGCTATCTTCTTCGAAGCGCTCACGAATATCTCCTGCGCCAGCACGTAGCGTGTCAGGCAGTCTGTGTCCAGCTCCGTCATGCCGATTCGCACCAGCATCTTGGCGTAGTGGACGAACATTTCCCTCTGCTTTTTCAGTAGAAATTCGGGCGGCTTGACGCTCCTTGGCAACCCGCACGACTCACGGGCCTTGCGCTCCTCTTTTTCCGCTTTGGTCAGGTGCGTTTTGCCCTCTGCCTCCATCAAAGCTGTGGCCTTTCTTGGTCTTGCCAACGTCTCACCTCCTAAAACGCCGTTTAGGGAAACCGAATCGCAGAGTTGGGGATTACCCCCCGTTGCCCGCCCCCTCTTAGAAAGGGGGCTATGGGGTGGCGGGGGTGGCTGGCTACCATCTTTCCTCTGTGACCTGCGGTTTCGTTCTGATTCCTCCGTGAAAGCGGCCATGACGCGCGTTGTGGCACGAATCGCACAGCGCGACTAGGTTGCGGTGCCGCTGCCCGGCTGCGTCGAGGTAGGAGCACGACAGGGCAAGCTCTGGGTGCTTCCTAACCTCCATGACGTGGTGGACTGTCACCGCCGGCGTCACCTCCGAGGGTGACTTGGCTCGACAGTCCTCGCATTCGTTGTGCTGGTCGATCAGCACCTGCGCACGCAGCGCCTTCCACTCTGGCGTCTTATAGAACATGTACAGCCGCTGCTCTCGCATCAGCTCACGCATCCAAGCCGCCAGCTTGCTCGGTGACGTCGGTGCGTGCATTAGATGAGCGATGCTTCCTCTTCGCGCTCGCGAAGGTTCTGCTGCTCTTTCATTACAACGCGCTTCGGCTTCCAGCCCGGATGCTTCCGCTGCTGCTCGTCCTCGTTGCACTGCTGGCACCAACCGTTGACGGTGTCGCGCAGCTTGCCGCAGCTCAGGCAGTAGCCCATGTGCATCTACCTCCATAAGCTCGGTACATCGCCACCGCATACAGCATGGCATGCGCCATGGCCGTGTCATACTTGCTTGCTGAGCGTGCCATGTACTCGATGGTCATGTGCCTCTCCTTGAGAAAGTCTAGGTGCCGCTGTGCAGTGCGGTGCGTGTCGTTATCTCGTAGCCACGTGCCGAGAATATGTTTCATGGGGAAATAAAAAGGGAACCGCTCTCGCAGTTCCCTTTGCCTTGGCTCACTTTCGCCACATACAACATATCAGATGTTTAAGTATCATTTAGTATCACGTTTTGCTTTCTGGCTAGATTGCCTTTGGCAATGCGCGCCGCCATTCCTCCGGCATCGTGGTGTACAGCTCGATCATCGAGCGGCGACGCAGGTGCATCATGCCGGAGTGTGTGTAGGCCATCGCCGCCTCTACCTGTACCCAGGGCTTGCCATCCAGATAATGCATGCGAAGCGCCTTGCGCATGGGGAAGGACGGCAGGTTGCCAATTGCGAGCTCTGCGATGCTGCGCTGCTCTCTGTACTCGATCAGGTCAATGGATGCATTGTCGACAAGCTCCATCAGCTTGACGATGCCTTCGGGTAGGGCGTCACGTGGCGAGCCGTTGGACTGCATGCAGTCGTAGCTCACACCCATCACGTCCAGGCGGTCCTTCTGCTTCTGCACACATGCCGCAAGCGAGTCGATGCGGCTTTCCAGGTCTTCCACGTAGGCCAGGTAGCCCTCGGCGCAGATGCGCTTGACCTCATCGCTGTGAATCATGCAGCCCCTTTCTGTAGTGCTCACATCCTATTATCGCACTACATGTTGTGGCTAGCGACAGCCCCCCGAACTGCACAGGCAGCACATCCAGGGCGTGCTGTTGCGGGCTCTCTCCCCCTCTTTGTCTTGCATTACTTTTGCAAGGAGCGGGGAAGCGAAAAGGAAGGCCGCGTTCCGCCCTGCTGCCTGCGGTTTCGAGGGGAGCAACGGCGCGGCTCCCGAAAGCGCTTCCGTTCGGCTTCCGTTCTACGATCTTCCAACCTCTTCAGCGGGGATGTACAGGACTCTCCCGATGTTGAGCGGCAGGCGCTTTTCCACTCTCTCGTCTATCTCCCTCATCGTGGCCTCGCAATGCAGCCAGTAGTCCGCAGGCTTGGCCTTGATCGCGTCCCACTTGGCTTCTGCCAGCATGTCGACGAGATCAAGCTCAGTCATCCTCACCACTCCATCCTTCCGGCATGTCTTTCGCGTTCCTGCGCGATGTGTACACCGTCACAACTTCGACCTCGAAAAACTCTCCGCAGTAAGGGCATTGGTAGGATTCGTCGATGTCCTCAACGTACCCATCGAGGTCCTTGTATCCGCACCATGGGCAGGTGATCTCGTCTTCGTGGTACTGCTCGTTCTCCCACTCCATCTCAATGAGGGCTTCGCGCGAGCATTCGTCGCACTTGCTGTAACCGGCCTTATCGCCTATCGGCCCGCCCATGTACAGCCTGTAGTTCGGCGTTGGCTTGCCGCAGCGCTCGCATACGTGCATCTCTCCCATCACGCACCTCCGATCATCGAGAACACCCACGCCCACACGCAGATCGTCAGGCCGAATATCAGCCCCAGGACGAACACCGCGCCCAGGGTCATGATTACCGCAGCCAGCACGTTCGCAGCACAGCTGGTGCGCTTATCCTCGTTGCCAGTCACATCCCCACCGCCTTCCTGATCGTATGCGCGGCATCGACCATGGAGGCCGGGTTGAAGGCGAAGCCGCCCTTGCCCAGCGTCTCCATCTGCCCTGCCAGGGCAGAGAGCGCCGTTTGGTCCTGGCCCTGGCCATCGCGGCCTGCCCGGCTCCTGCTCGCCATGCCCGCCTCTATCAGGTCCACCAGCGTGCTGTAGCTGTCCATCGTCGAGCTGTCAGCCCGCTCGCTCCATGCGTACCGCTCCTGGGCAGCCTCGTACTTGGCCTGCGCCCAGTCCAGCCAGTCCTGCGCGCTCTTCGTCCTGCTCATCTCTTCTCCCATCTCTCGTAATGACCGCATCCATCGACCGGGTACGTGATCACCACGTCCCGCTTGCTGCACCTCTTCTGGCTCACCTCGTACTCGTGGCCATCCGGGGCCCGGAGCCTGCACACCAGGCGGTACAGCGCCAGGCACGTCTCACAGCTGCCCATCACAGTGCTCCTTCTCGTATAAGACCCTCGCCCGGCTCACGGAGTGCTTCGGGTGGGCATCGATGCAGCTTCGGCACCGCCTCTGGCCCGAGCGCTCCCGCTCGAACGGCTCCCCGCACACGGCGCACCTAGCCGTTCGCTCGCCTTTCTGCGCCTTGGGCCTGCCCCGCGATTTCAGGCCCTTGGCCAAGCAGGCGGGGCAGGTCTGCGTGTCGGTCGGCGAGTCCTCCGGAACCTGGAAAACCTCGCCGCACACGCCGCAGGCGCGGGGCAGGCGCCGCTGCGCCCTGTACACCGCCGAGCCGAGCTCGCAGACGGCGATCGATGCCCGCAGGCTGTCCGCGTCGTGCCACTCCGGGGCCTCCAGGCTGTTGAGCCTGGCGATGAGCCGCTGGGGCACCGCCACGAGGTTGCCCGGGTCGAAGTTGCGCCGGTCGCGGTCGGCGAACACGATGCAGGTTTCCGGCGGGACCTTCCGCCCGTTGGCCTCTTCCCACACCATCACGTGCTTCAGGCGCCAGTTGTCGCGGGAACCCGGCACGGTGGGGTGCTCGGCGACCTTCACCATCACGTAGCTGCCGCCGTGCATCGAGCGCACCAGCTCGTCGCCGACGGCGTACCTGCTGGAGCGCGGCGATCGGCGGGCCTGCCGCCCGTTGATCATGCGCCAGTAGGTGACCTGCATCCGCGAGAGCGGGAAGCCGAACGCCTCGGCGAACGCGCGGGACACCTGCCCCACGGTGCCGGTGCCGTCGTCGTTGGCCTCCATCCATGCCTGCATGTCGGGCTCGTCGCACCAGCGCACCGCGCGGACCGCCTTCGTGGGGGCGTCGTTGGCGTAGAACCGCTCCTTGCGCACGCCCAGGCGGTTGCAGTGCACGTAGAGCGCCTGCGCCGTGGGCCTCCACCCGAACCGCGCCTCGAACTCGCGCAGGGTCTGGGCCGCCGGCACGCCCTGGCAGTAGTGTTCGCGCAGCCACTCGTCGGCCTGCTCCGTGTAGCGGTGCCTACTCATTGCCGGCTCCGAGCATCCTGGGCACGCACACCGACTCGCCAACTGCGGCGGAGGTCTTCACCGCCTCTAGCACCAGGTGGCCGTTGTCGATCACGGTCGCCGCCAGGCCCTTGATGACCTTGGCGCGCTCGATCTCGGATGCCATCGCCTCCGGGTCCTTGATGCTCATCTGATCCAGCCGGTCTATCTGGTTGAACATGATGTCGTTGAGCTTACTGAGGTCGTTGTTTGCCATCGAGGTTCCTTTCCCTTACCCCCCCCCCAGCCGATGCGCCTGCGCATCGAGGGGCCTGTCATCTGCACCGAGCGGCATGCGCTCAGCCTGTCCATGATCGCGTTGGCGTGCTGGGTGCCGCCCTGGGCAAGGCGGCGGTAAAGCCCCTCGCCCTCGTAGTTGGTGGTGTACACGGTGGGCTTGCCGTTGCCGATGCGCTCGGAGATGATCTGCAGCAGCATCGCCGTGCTGCGCTCGTCCATCGGGGTCTGCCCCAGGTCGTCCACCAGCAGGCAACCGCAGGTCGTGAACGCCGCCAGCACCTCCGCCGGGCTTCGCTGCCGGTCGATCCAGGAACCGCTCACGGCCCGCTGGATGGCGTCGAGCGTGGCGAAGCGCACGGTCATCTTCTGCGCCAGCTCCATCAGGGCGGCGCACGCCTGCGTGGTCTTGCCGGTGCCGTTGGTGCCGCGGATCACCAGCTGCTCGCTGCTGCCCGCAAGCACGGCGTCAACCCACTCACGCACGGCGGGATGCGAGACGGTTGCATCGCGGTACTCCATCGGCACGCCGGATGCCGCCTTGCGCCCCTTCACGGTGCGCTCACGCATCGCCTGGACGGCGGCTCGCCTGCGCTGGGCTTTCTGCCGCTCGTAGTCGGCCCGCAGCTCGGCCTTGCGCTCGGGCGGCAGCTGCTCGTAGCGTTCCATTGCCGCCCGGAAGGCGTTAGATCGCGTCGGCGAACTGGGCTGCTGCATCGTCCACCTCCCTCGCCGGGCTGGCCTTGGCTGCTGCCAGGTAGCCCTCGAACTTCTCGCAGAACAGCGTCTGAGGGCGGAGCCACCTCTGGCACTTCATGTCGTGGCCCCACTCGGCGAACTTCGACTCGCACACCAGCCGGACGTCTTCCTCGGTGTACCCGGCATCGAAGATCTTCGTCAGCATGAACGCCACCTCGCCGGACGGGATCAGGCACGGACGGCCGGTAACCTCGGTGAAGATCTCCAACGCCCGTCCCACGAAGAGGGCGCGGTCGGTGGGCGCGCTTAGGTTAGGAAGGCTCTCTGTCTCTGGTTGGTAACAGGTTGATATCTCACTCTTACTCTCACTCTTTAATAGCGAATCCGGGTTTTGATCGCCCGTTTGATCTCCCGTTTGATCTCCCTTTCGATCTCCCGTTCGATCACCCTTTTGATCTACCGAGCACCCGCGCCGGTTGTCCTTCTTCGCACGCGAAGCGGCAACCCGGTCGCGCAGCGCGATGTACACGCTCTTGGACACCCCGCGAAGCGAGCCTGCGGAATCCTCTCCGGTGAAGAACAGCCGCGCGAGCGAGCCCATCACCTCGTTCTGCGCCTTCGCGCTGCAGTCCTCCACAGCCAACCAGAAGTCCTCCTGGATGTAGAAGCCGCGCTTGTACTTGTCCGCCATGGTTCCCCTTTCTAATCAAGGTTTGCGAGTATCGAGTCGAAGCGGCTCGCCGCCTCGGAGTCGTAGCCGGGAAGGACGTGCCCGTAGATGCCGAGCGTCGTGCGCACGTCCGAGTGCCCCAACCGCTCCTGCACGACGCGTATAGGCGTGCCATGCAGGAGCAGGTACGTTGCGTGCGTGTGCCGCAGCGTGTGCAGGTGCGCGTACTTGCCTATGCCCAGGCCGTCTGCGACGGCACGGAAGTGGGCGCTTATCTCGCGCGGCTCCAAGGGGCCTTTCGCACCGCTGAACACGGGCGGGTCTGCGCCGTGGAATCGCTTCGCGGAAGCCTCTGCGCAGCGCAGGGCAACGCGCATGGTGGCATCACCCACCGTCACGTTGCGGCGGCTCTTCTTGCTCTTGGGCTCCTTGTAGAACAGCCCCTTGCCACGGGCACGTGCCAGCGAGTGGGTAACGCGAACGACGTGCCGCGCAGGCTCCAAGTCGCTGCGCCGAAGCCCCGCCAGCTCGCCTGCGCGAAGCCCGGTGTTCAGGCAAAGCCAAAGCGCGCCGTCCAGGCTGGAAAGCTGCTCATCGGCAACCGCCGAGCGCAGGTATCCCGTGAGCGCAGCCAGGTCCTTCTCCTTCAAGGCCTGCGCCTCGAAGTCGGCGGGCTTGGGGGCGGAAACGCTCGCCAGAGGGTTCTCGCGCATGATGCCCATGCCGCACAGCTCGTCGAAGGCGCGGCTCAGCCAGGCGTTGAGCTTCACCACGGTGTTTGGGGAAAGCCCCTTGCCGCCCTGGCTCTCCGGCGCGCGCATGTCGCTGTATATGCCCAATATCTCGTACGGGCGCACCGTATCGATGCGGCGGCTGCCCAGGGTCGGGTACAGATGGCACCGCGCGTTGCTGCGCAGCCCCTCTATGTACGTAGGCGAGCGCTGCCCCTCCAGGGTGCCGAAGTAGAATTCCAGCATGCCCTCCAGGGTGAACGGCTCGCCCGAGCCCTTGAAGCGGTCGGCCAGCGCCTGAAGCTCCGCCTTTGCGGCCTCCACCTCGCACTCGTGAGCATTAACCGGCAGGCGCTTGTAGAGGTTGCGCACGCTGCCGGTGACGCGGTCGCGGCCTGCGTAGGCGCGCACCTCCAGGGAGTTCGCTGTTGCGTGCACGCTTGCCACTTAGGCTCCCCAGATGAAGGAGATCGCATTGATGAACTCGACGGTCGGGCCAACAGTCAGTCCGAAGATCGGCAGCAGCGTAAGTGCCAGCATCACGTTGTCTTCCATGGGTCTCCAATCAATCAAAGTCGAACAGGGGAATTGCCCCAGGAAGCACGCACGGGCCTTATCGATTTCCACTCTCGCAAACTTGAAAAACGAAGGGTTTACATGCCTGACTGCTAATCCGGAAATGCCGCACGTAATTAGGAGCTTTCCCATGCGTGCTTCCTGGGACAGCCTCGGTCTGAGGCTTATGTGTGCCCGATGCCCTCCAATGGGGCGGCCAGGTTGGGGAACCTAAGCGAAATCCAGTCCTAAGGAGAAAGGTGCGCCGCCCCATAGGAGGGCATCGGGTCACAGGGTCGGGTGCCTCGTGCATCGCATCCGCCAAGCGCGGTGCCCAAGGGCTTGGGTTAGGCGGCTTTCGTGCCGCCCGATGCCTGCTTTGCTGCGGCGAGCTTCGCCGCTGCGTGCGCCAGCAGGCTTGCGCTGATGCTGTGCGGCACGTGCACCGCTGCACTGCCGCCCTGGGCCTCGTAGGCGTAATCGCCTTCGGTGAATGCCTCCATGGCCTACTCCTTTCTCCGAAGGATGCGGATGATTGCGTAGAATCCTGCCCCCGCAAGGAAGCAGGCAAAGGGGGTAACGATGAAGGAAGCGTCCATAGCTAGCCCTGGTAGAAGATGATGGCCAGCGCAATGCTCGCGAACATCACGGTCATGGCGATGATCAGGGCAGCGGCCGTGCTCATCGCAGCTCCCCGATGCAGGTAAGGTGCGCGTCCTTCACTTCGTAGCGGATGCCGCGAACATCGAACTTGCTGTCCTTCAGCGCATCGTCCAGGTCGGTGATGTACACCGGGCGAATAAGCTCGGGCTCGAAGCCGTAGTAGCTGCTCACCTTCTCGCGGAAGCGGTCGATGAAGTCTGCCGCCTTGCCCCAGGAGCAGTTGGACGCGAAGCCGTACTTCTGGGGAAGAGCTTCCTCTTCAGCGGGTGCGTGCTCGGGGATGAGGGTCGCCTTCTCTTTGGGCTCATCCAGCCCGTCGAGGAAGATTGCGTAGAGACTCTTGTTCATTTGGCTACTCCTT
>CAVDDI010000002.1:21457-28653 GCA_963607675.1 bacterium
CAACGTAGCGAAGAGCCTAAAGAAAGACCCCGACAACCAACCCAACCTGTCCAATCCACCGGACACCAAATAACCAAGGAATCAAAATGGAAAAGAAAGCCATAGAAAAGCGGAAGCTCGTGTTCGATCAGTACTCGAACACTGATGATGACGGAGTGGAGTACTGGTTGGCCAGGGACATCATGAAGCCCCTTGGCTATACGCAATGGCGAAACTTCGAAACTGCAATAAGGAGAGCCATGGTCTCATGCGAAACAGCCAAAACGTCAGTTCAAAACCATTTTGCTGAGGTCGGCAAAATGGTCGGTTTGGGCAGTGGTTCAACCAGAATAGCCAAAAATGCCGGAAGCGCGTGTTAGGCGCTTCCAGAGGGTTCCTTCGCACACACGGTGGATGAACTATCTAAGAATCTGAGAAGGTGTTGAAAATGTCAAGTAGATGGGACAGTGGAATAATCGTCTGGCAGGCGGGCGGCGATATGAGGGTGCTCAAGGAAGGTAAGGACGGCGTGTACGTGGTAGACCCCACCCAGAAGGGCTGCCCGGTGGTGCTCCGTTATCACGACATCATGTTCGCCGAACACTTTAAGGGAGCGCCGATCGGCGCCAAGAGCCGTATACCGCGTGCGGCATTGGGAGCTGCTATCGGTGGCATGCCCGGTGCGCTGTGGCTGGGGCTTGCCGGCAGCGCCGGCAAAGGAGAATGGAAACTCCATATTAAAGAAAACGGAAAGGGCGAGAATCACATCTACTCGTGCCGAAATCGGCACGATGCAAAGAAGATGGAGAAGCGCATCATGCGAAACCATGCCCACCGCCGCCAGCCCGGAGAACAGCCGCCCGCTTAGGCCGATAGGTAGAATGTACTCATGTTCAAGATAGGCGGGAAAATGGAACACTATGAGATCGTCTACCGGCTTAGCTCAGATGCAGGCTTCACTGGTACGGTGGAGGTTCATGAACTGGCAAATGCCATGGTTGCCTTCGCCGACACCGTGCAGAGTGCCCTGGACGAGTACGGAGCTGGCGGGAAGCTCTCAGTTGACGCCAAGCCGTTCAGGCAGGGCTCATTCATCATGGATTTCGTTTTGACCTACGGCAATCCCCTCATGGACCTGTTCACCTCGCGGGAAGCGGATGCGCTGGCAAACGTGCTCGGGATCCTTGGGTTTGCCGGCACGAGCGCTGCTGCCCTTGGCGCAACATTGCCGAAGGTGGTCAGGAAGGTGCACGGCAAGGTCAACGAGCACCGAAAGACCGAAAAGGGCACGTATATCTACGGTGATGGCGATGACGCCATAGAGGTGGATGAGAGGACTCATCGTGTGATCCAATCGCCGACTGTTGCCAGGAAGTACAAGGCAACGGCGCTGAGCCCGATCGAGACCATCGACATCAGCATCAACGTGCAGATCCAGGAAAGAGCCGACTACGAGTCCGGCCGTACGGACACCGGCGAGGTATTCACAAGCGGCGATGTGGGTGACCTGGAGATGTACGAGCATGTTGCCGTAGAGGGCGTGCCAGAGGAGACGGAAGATGTCGTCTCTGAAACGAAAGACATGGTGCTCTCGCCGGTGAACGGCTCATACCGTGGTTCCGACCGTGGGTACACGTTCAAGAGCGGCGAGCAAACGTTGCGTGGCGTGAAGATCCACGACTTAGGGTTCTTGCAGAAGCTTGAGAGCGGTGAGGTCCGCCTAATGGGCGAAGACGTGCTGATCGTCGATGTTGAGTGCATCCAGAGTCTGGCCAAGAGCGGGAAGCTCACCAAGCACTACACGATCACGAAGGTTAAGCGGTACATAAGGTACGAGCCGCCGCATCAGTCAACGATAGACGACGTGCTGGGCGAATAGAGCCAGCGATAAAGAGAAGGGCCCCTTGCGCTAAATCTTGGCGGATTCGCAAGAGGCCGAAAACCCGACCCTGTTAGGAGCCGATATATGGATTCTATCACGGAAGCGGCCTCGGCACGATCCTGGTCGTGCTGCGCGTACCTGCGCAAGAGCCGCGAAGACGAAGAGCGTGAGCGCCTTGGCAAAGGCGAGACCCTGGCGCGCCACCGCAAGATCATAGAGTCTATGGCCATGGAGAACGGCCACACGATAAAGGAATGGTACCCAGAGGTGGTATCAGGTGAGACGATCGCCGCCAGGCATGAGATCAAGCGCCTTCTGGCCGACTTGGCCGACGGCAAATGGGATGCGGTCTATGCCGTGGAAGCGTCGCGCCTGGGACGCGGGGGCGGCTCCGACCAGGAGAAGATAATCAACGCGTTCCGCTATACCGAAACGGCGCTCATAACCGAGATGAAGACCTACGATCCCGCAAACCGCGGGGATATGCGCCAGCTGAAGAGCGAGCTTCGCAGCTCCGAAGACGAGCTGGACGCCATCTCCACCCGCCTGAAGCGCGGCAAGTACCAAGCTGCCAGGGAGGGCGTGTGGCAGGCATCCGGCAAGCCGCCGTTCGGCTGGCGAAGCGTGCGCGTGAACGGCATGTGGACGTTGGAACCAAGCGAGCGCCACGCAGACCTCATGCGCATCTACGACCTGATAGAGGCAGGGGAGAACTACAGTGCCATTGCGCGCATCTTCGATGCCGAGGGCGTTCCCACGCCCAAGGGCGGCGACCATTGGCGCCACCAGACCGTGAAGGCTATAGCCGAGAACCCGGTGAACTGCGGCATGAACCGCTTCGGCGCGCACATCGTGGTGCGCGAGTTCGACAAGGAAACGTTCGAGGTGCACAAGGCCCGCAAGAAGAACCCCAGCCCCCAGCTTACGCGCGGCCTGTGGTTCGGCAACGGCACCATACCGCAGGAACGCTTCGAACGCCTAGTGCGAAAGCCCGTGGCAAGCGCCAGGCTCTACGACAATCGCGAGCTGAAGAACCCGCTTGCGGGCCTGCTGCGCTGCTCGGAATGCGGCTACGTGATGGCCATGCACCTCATGAGCTCGGGCAAGAGCCAGTCGTACTTCTACCAGCACCCGAAGGCAGACCGGGCGCGGCCTTGTTGCGGGTGCCGCGCGGCAAGGGCGGATCAGGTCATGGCATTGGTGGTGGGCGCTTTGCGCCAGGCCGCAAACGATGTGCAGGTGGAGCTTGCCAACCCTGCCTCGGATGCAGGCGAAGCGCAGCGAGCGGCGCTTGATGCTGCCCTGAAGAAGGAGCAGCAGGCACGCAAAAGGGCGGGCGATGCGTACGAGGGCGGCGTGTATGACCTCGCAGAGTTCAAGCAGCGCCGCGAGCGCATAGACAAGCGCATTGCGTCACTGGAAGCTAAGCTGGCCAAGGCGAAGCCCAGGCCCCGCACCAGCCAGACGGTGATAGCCCTGCAAGAGTGCATCGACCTCCTGGAAAACGATGCTGTTCCCGCCCAGGCTAAGAACGACTTCCTGAAGCAGATCGTGGAGCGCATAGACTACAGCAACGACACCCCGGCCTACGTCCAACCAAACCGCCCGCACGTAGAGATATATCTACGGTAGGCACACTCAGGGCTTGCTACGTTATACTGGCGCTAGGAAGGGAACCGTTATGACTGCGCAGCAAGCACTTTTCGAGGAGCTTCGAAAGACGGCAGTATCGCCGTACGAAGAGCTTATAGCCTACGAGTACATGTATTCACGCGAAGGCGAGACACTGAGAAAGCTCGCTAATGCCACTGTGCGCAGCGGCAAGCTTCCCAGCGAGCTCTTGGACGAGCGCCGTGGCCTTTTCGGCTTAGACGATGATTACGATCAGATGGTCAAGTACATCGATTCCAAGATCGGCACGTGCTCCTTCGCTATCAACGGAACATATAGCTGGCCAGAGCGCTTAGAGGACTCGGCACAGCCGGCGCCCGTTCTCTATTATCGCGGCGACATCAACCTGCTCAAGACCAAGAGCGTTTCCGTGGTCGGAGCAAGAGCTGCCACTCCCGAAGGAATGTCACGATCCTATGCCGTAGCGAGCCAGCTCATCAAAAGCAATGTGACCATCGTCACTGGACTGGCGAAGGGGGTCGACACTGCAGCTGCGAACGCTGTCATAAAGAGCAACGGCAAAGGGCATATCATCGGCGTTGTTGGAACGCCGATCGATGAGTATTACCCAAGGGAGAACAAAAGGCTGCAGGATTACGTTGCACAGCAGGATCTGCTTCTTAGCCAGGTTCCGTTCTACCGCTACAAGACCCAGCACTTCAAGACCAAGAGCCGTTACTTCCCGGAGAGGAACGAGCTTATGGCTGCTGTGTCGGATGCGACCATCATCGTCGAGGCATCGGATACTAGCGGATCGCTCTCCCAGGCGAGGGCCTGCGTGCAACAGGGAAGGCCGCTCTTCATCATGAGGTCGTGCGCCCAGAACCCGGACGTTACGTGGCCAGAGCGCTTTATTGGCAAGAGCGGTGTGTATGAGCTTGAAAACGTGCAGCAAGTCCTTGATGCCATAAAGGCGTAGCGATGTGCGCCTATAGGTGGAGGATCTTCGATAGGACCTTTGGCGGCAGCCTGTACCTTGATGAGGGCGATATCTGCCTCTATTACATGGATAAGACCGATGGTAGGCCGTCCGACTCTGAGCCAAACCAGCTTATCTACAACCTGAAGATCGATCCTGCCGATATGAGCGATGGGCAAAGAAGAGGCCGGTACAAGGAGAATGCCATAAAGAAGTGCGCAGACGATATGGCGAGGTACCTGAGCCAGTGGAATGCGATAACTCCATTGAACACCGTCCTGGTGCCAATCCCGCCGTCGAAGCCATTAGGAAGCCCTGGGTACGATAACAGGATGGCTCTCGTTTGCAGCCAGATCCAGGGTCAGACCGGGATCAGATATGCTGACTGCCTGCGGACCATAAAAGACCTGGGTTCGATGCATCATGGAGACGTTGCTCGCAACATAGAGCAGCTAAGGAGCAATATAGCCTTTGAACCTGAAATGATTCCCGGCGGCATCCAGTACGTGATCCTTGTCGATGATCAGCTTACGAAAGGAACGCACTTCAAGGCGATAAAGCCGATGTTCACAGATCGTGGTTACACAGTTGTAGGGATGTTCTGGGCAAAGGAACACTTCAAAGGCACAGATTCCGCTTGGTGATGCAAACTGGCTGTAGCTATTTTAATGTTGCGACATTGCCAATAGCACGGGTGCTACTGGCACCGTTGCCCGCACTGCAACCTTTCCCTTCCCAAGAAGAACACCGAGTACTGGGTTGCCAAGTTCAACCGAAACCAAGAGCGCGATGCGCAGAATATTGCCGCCTTGGAAGAAGCCGGTTGGAAGACCCATGTGATATGGGAGTGCGAGCTGAAGAAGGGTAGGGAAGAAGCCCTGTTCGGCAAGCTGCTTCCCGAGCTTGCCGCCGAGCTTGGCAAGGAGCTGCGCTAGCGGCTGGGTCTAAGAGCGTTGGCCATGCGTTCGAGCGAGATCGTAAGCCTCCCTCGACCTCCCTCGACCAGCGCTCCGAGTGGTTTGCGCCGCCCGGACGAGCCTCTAAAAGCCCTGCAGAATTTACCCTTGCATTACTCCTTTGATCCCAGTATACTTTTCGGTTGCGTCTGGCTGTGTATGGATACACCCGGGCGCGTGGAACTCGGAATCGCCGAGGGCTTTCTCCCAAAAGCCCCCATGGCGGTGATGGAGCCCACATAAGTCAAAGGGCCAAGGCACGAGCTTTGGTCCGTAGAAAGGAAGAAAATGGGAGTAAAACAGTTCAAGCCTACGAGCCCTGGACGCCGCTTCCAGACTGTTTCGGACTTCGCTGAGATCACCAGCACCAAGCCCGAGAAGTCTCTGTTGGCGCCCTTGCCGAAGAAGGCTGGCCGTAACAACAATGGTCGTATCACCACGCGCCATCAGGGCGGCGGCAACAAGCGTCGTTACCGCATCATCGACTTCAAGCGCAACAAGGACGGCGTGCCCGCTAAGGTTGCCACGATCGAGTACGACCCCAACCGCAGCGCACGCATCGCGCTTCTGCACTACGCAGACGGCGAAAAGCGCTACATCCTTCATCCGAAGGGCCTGAAGGTCGGCGAAACCGTCCTTTCCGGCACCGATGCCGACATCAAGCCCGGCAACGCACTGCCCCTTTCCGCAATCCCCGTTGGTACGCTCATCCATGCTGTTGAGCTCCAGCCCGGTCGCGGCGCTGCAATCGCCCGCTCTGCAGGCACCAGCATCCAGCTCATGGGCAAGGAAGGCAAGTACGCAATCCTGCGCATGCCCTCCTCTGAAATGCGTCGCGTGCTCATCACCTGCCGTGCAACCATCGGCGAGGTCGGCAATGCCGAGCACGGCAACATCAAGATCGGCAAGGCTGGTCGCAACCGCTGGAAGGGCATCCGTCCTACCGTTCGCGGTACTGTTATGAACCCTGTCGACCATCCTCATGGTGGCGGCGAAGGCAAGAACAAGTCTTCCGGTCGTCATCCTGTTACTCCGTGGGGCGCGTCTACCAAGGGTCATCGCACTCGCAACCCCAAGAAGGCTTCGAGCCGCCTGATCATCCGCCGTCGCAAGAAGTAGCGCCCGATCGAATAAGGAGAAACATTGAGCAGAAGTTTGAAAAAAGGTCCCTTCGTGGAGCCTCGCCTTCTCGGTCGCGTTATTGCGATGAACGAAGCTGGCGACAAGAAGGTCATCAAGACGTGGTCGCGTTCCTCCACCATCTTCCCCGAGATGGTTGGTCACACCATCGCTGTGCATGATGGTCGCAAGCACGTTCCGGTATACATCACTGAGTCCATGGTTGGCCACAAGCTCGGCGAGTTCGCACCTTCTCGTACGTTCCGCGGCCACGACAAGTAAGAAAGGGTGAAACATGGAAGCTAAAGCAATCGCTCGCTACGTACGCGTTTCGCCCCGCAAGGCGCGTATCGTCCTCAACCAGATCCGCGGCAAGGCTGTCGTAGAGGCTCAGGAAACCCTGCGCTTCACCAACCGTGCAGTCGCCGAGGTCGTAGAGAAGACCTTGAACTCCGCAGTTGCCAATGCTGCACAGAAGGGCGCCGGCAACCCCGAGAACCTCGTGGTGAAGGCCTGCTTCGCAGACGAGGGCCCCACGCTGAAGCGTATCCGCCCCCGCGCAAAGGGCTCTGCTGCTCGCATCCGCAAGCGCACCAGCCACATCACCGTTATCGTAGCAACCCGAGAGGAGGCATAGTATGGGTCAGAAGGTAAGCCCCACCGGTTTCCG
>CAVDDI010000003.1:0-12235 GCA_963607675.1 bacterium
AGGTATGTCTGATCCGCTCCGATAATTGAAGGAAGTTCACATCACTTGTTCTTACGAAAGGGGCCGCGACGTGAAGTACGAACTACTGAACAAGCCGTTTAAGATCGGCAATGTGGAGCTGCGAAACCGCTTCGTCATGCTGCCGATGACCATCGAGAAGACCGACAACTACCATGTTGGCGATGACCTCGTAGATTTCTACGAGCAGCGCGCAAAGGGCGGTGCCGCTCTGATCGAGCTCGGCTCCTGCTACGTCTGCGACGTTTTCGATACCACCCCGAAGTACCACACCACCACCGGTGCCGTGGGTGTTTGGGACGACTGCTTCATCCCCGGCCTTACCCGCACCGCTGAGGTTTGCCACAAGCACGGCGCAAAGCTCGCAGCTCAGCTGCAGCTCTGCTACGAGTGGCGCGCAACCGGCGAAGACGAGCTGCATTCCTACGCTCCCTCCATCGACGTTGCATCCGGCCCCTTCGTCGGCATGCCCGAGAAAGAGTTCACCAAGGAAGAGATCGCCATCGTCGTTAAGCAGTACGGCGAAGCTGCAAAGCGCTGCCAGAAGGCCGGCATCGACATCATCGAGATCCATGCAGGCATCGGCTACATGGTCATGCGCTTCATCTCCAAGTACTCCAACCACCGCACCGACGAGTACGGCGGAGACACCAAGGGCCGCTGCAAGCTCCTCACCGACATCATCGATGAGATCCACAAGCAGTGCGGCGAAGATTACCCGATCCTCGTCCGTTACTCCGCAGACGACCTTATGCCCGGTGGCCAGCGCGTAGAGGACCTCAAGGAGGTCATCGAGTGCGTAGAGGCTCACGGCATCGATGCTTGGTCCATCCAGGCCGGCTTCCATGAGGCTCCCCGCCCCGTTGCCAACCAGCTCGTTCCCGAAGGCGAGTTCATCTACCTCTCCAAGGAGGCAAAGAAGTACACTTCCCTGCCTTGCTTCCCTGGCACCCGTATCAACCACCTCGACGTGTGCGAGAAGATCCTCGCTGACGGCTCTGGCGACGCAGCCGGCATGGCCCGTCACTGGATCGCAGAGCCCGAGATCGGCATCAAGGTTGCCGAGGGCCGCTCCGAGGAAGTACGTCCCTGCATCGTTTGCTCTCGCTGCCTGGACAACATCTTCATCGGCAAGCCCTGCAAGTGCTCCGTTAACCCCAACGTGTACTTCTCCCAGTTCGGCATGCCCGAGGATCACAAGGTTTCCGGCGCAGACGCCGAGAAGAAGATCCTCATCGTCGGTGCTGGCCCTGCTGGCCTCGAAACCGCTCGCAACCTCAAGATGCGCGGCTTCAAGAACGTCACCGTCGTCGAGCAGAAGAAGAAGCCCTGCGGCCTTCTGAACCTCGCTCAGGTTCTCAACGACGAGCTTCCTCCGATGGTTGATTGGTACAACAACGAGATCAAGCGCCTTGGCCTCGACGTCCGTTGCAACACCAAGGTCGATGCCAACTACATCAAGGACTTCGGTGCCGACGAGGTTATCCTCGCTGTTGGCCCCGAGACCCAGTCCCCCGACGTTCCCGGCAAGGACCGCAAGAACGTCATCGACTCCCACGCACTGAAGGAGCTCGTAGAGGGCAAGAACACCCCGGGCATGGGCGCTATGTGGGGCCTTTCCTGCTTCGGCATGGGTATCCTGGGCGCACCGCTCGGCCTTATGAAGTGGGGCCTTGGCACCCACCTGCTGGTTAAGAAGCGCATGGCCGTTATCGGCGGCGGCTTCGCCGGCATCGAGGTTGCCTCTGCAATGAACGAGGGCCGCGAGGTTACCGTTATCGAGTCCGCTAAGAAGGCTGGCGCCGAGATCGGCATCATCGACAAGAACCCCGAGCTTCGCAAGCTGAAGAAGGAAGGCGTGAAGATCCTCACCCTTACCAAGGTCAAGGCTTACACCGACGAAGGCGTTCTGTGCGAAGACGCAGAGGGCAAGGAGTTCACCGTTCCCGCCGACACCATCATCGCTGGCACGGTCTGCGTTTCCAACACCGCTCTGTACGATGAGGTCAAGGGCATCGTTGATCCTGAGCATCTGCACCTTATCGGCAACGCTTCCCCGCACGAGGACTTCCCCGGCGTTGCGAAGAACGACCCCTACGGCACGCCTGAGTTCAAGCGTCTGCTCGAGGCCGTTCGCGACGGTTACATCACCGCAATGAGCCTGTAGTTCGCAAGAGCAAGCAGCTTTTCTGAAATGCCCGGCTTCGGCCGGGCATTTCTTTCTTGCGCTGTTCCACGAACAGCGCAAGGGGTCGACGCTGCTGGAATCCTGGTGGCATGGGAGGACCGCAATCATTCGGCGCGGCCCTTAGGCCAGCGCCTTACTCTTTTGAACCTCCCGCATTCGCCAGGGTCCCGCTCTCCGACTATGCCGGTTCTACAACTTAGGACTTTGTCGGCACAGTCCCTTTCAAGGCTTTCCGCTTCGAGGTCGGCATGGGGTACCATTGAATGGAAACGATTCTTGAGGTGAGGGGAATCTGCCGGGGGTGGTAGGTTCCCCGATTCGAGTGAGCGGAGGTTGCTATGCGCGTTGACTTGAGCGGTAGTTCGGTTGAGTTCGTTCCTGGAGAAAAGGCGTTGGCTCATATCGAAGATGCGTGGGCAACCCCCGGCTTCGAGCCAGTGCAGCCACGCTACGCGGCAACGGTTATGCTGGTTCGCGATTCTGCTCCTGGGCAAACCGAGTACCGCATAGAAAGCAATCATTTTCCGCCGAATTTCCCAACTGGCCAAGAGCTTGAGGTATTCATGCTGCGAAGGGTGCGCACCATGGCATTTGCCCCCGATGCGGTGGTGTTTCCGGGCGGTCGCGTAGACGAGCGCGATGCGAACCGTAGTTTGCCCTGGTGCGGCCCCTCGCCTTCCGCATGGGCAGAGCTTATGGGTGTTGCGGAGGAAGTTGCGCGCATGGTTGTGGTTGCGGCTGCGCGCGAGGTGTTCGAGGAATGCGGCGTTCTGCTTGCGGGCCCTGATGAGGCTTCGGTAGTGGAAGACATGAGCGACTCCAAATGGTCTGCCGCCCGCAAGGCCCTGGAAAACCATGAGCTTGCCTTCGCGGATTTCCTGCTGGAAAACGGCTTGGTGCTGCGCTCCGATCTACTGGGCCTTATCTCGAACTTCTGCACGCCCGAACATGAGCCTCGCCGTTACGACACGTTCTTCTTCAGTGCCCTTATGCCTGAAGGCCAGCATGCCGACGGCAATACCGGTGAAGCGCAGATCGCCGACTGGGTAACGCCTGCTTATGCCATGCGTGCGGGTGATGCGGGCAATTGGCTGGTGCTTGCCCCTACGGTATACAACCTAACCTGCGTCGCCTCAGCGAAGAGCGCGCAGGAGTTCGTTCAGACGCGCCGCAAGCTGGCTCGCTTCATGTCGGTTCCTAGGCGCAGGGAAGACGGCGCCATCGTGCTGCATTGCGATTTCCCTGTACGCCGCTAGCAGGCCGCTGTCAGCTGCCTGCTGTGTGCGGGTGTTGTTTTGTGTCAGGCCAGCAAGCACCTGAAGGAGGGCATGCTCGATGGGATTCATGAAGGATGAAACTCCTTGGCAGGGTGGCGAGGTGAGCGCGCGGGTGCTCTGCCTTCGCGCCAACAACCCAAGCCCTATGACGTATACAGGGACCAATACCTATATCGTGGCCGAGCCGGGTTCCCGCGGCTGTATCGTTATCGACCCCGCCCCCGAAGGGGAGCACATAGATCGTATCCTTGCTGTTTGCAAGGAACGTAGCTGGGTCATTGGCGCAATCGTGGCAACGCATAGCCATCCGGATCACATCAACGGCATCCCCCAACTTGTGGCAGCTACAGGTGCGCCGGTGTATGCGGCAAACCCCGAACGCGTTGCTTCGCTTTTGGGTGATGCTGAAGGGAATGCGGGCGAAGGCGAGGATGGCGCAGGTCTTGAAGCTGTTCTAAGCAGGGCAGGTTCTAGGCAGAAGGGATTGCAGCTCGGGGAAGAAAAGCCGCAAAAGCGGGGCCTTGAAGGCATTGAGGTCGTTGGCCTTTGCCAAGGGCGTTTCTGTCCCTTTGAAGGTGCGCCTCAATTCGAGGTTGTACCCTTGCCGGGGCATTCATCGGATTCGGTGGGGCTCCTGCTTTCCAGCGAGCAGGCGATTTTCACGGGCGATGTGCTGTTCCGCCATGGGCCAACGGTCGTTCTTTACCCCGATGGGAACCTACGCAACTATTTTTGCAGCTTGGACTGCTTGGAAGGGCTCGTCAAGGACGGGAAGGCGAATAGCTTTTACCCAGCTCATGGCTATCCGATCGAGCGCCCTGTGCAGGCCATCGATGCAACGCGCCAGCATCGGGCAGAACGGCTGCGGCAGGTTGAGGCTGCGCTTGAGAAGGGCGTTCCGCCAATGTCCGACGCTCTGTTCGATGCGGTGTATAGGGGAGTGGATCCGCAGCTCAAACCCGCATCTGTGCGAAGCATCAAAGCTCAGCTGGAATATTTGGGATTCCCTGTTCAGCCTGAATAGAAACAAAAAGGAGGAGATCGCTTGATCTCCTCCTTTCCCATTGGGAGCGCTTGACGCGCAAATGGGCGGCAAGCTGAACCGTTATGGGCGCATGAGGCCTTCGCTGGGCTATTCAGCCACAGGCGCCTTCTTCTTGCTGAAGATGGTCTTCGCTCCCTTTACGGCTAGGATGATTGCCAGCACGAACAGCACGGCGGCAAGCACGGCCTGGACGCCGGCGGCGAACAGGTCGCCCGAGCCGGACATCAGAACGGTGGTCTTCGCCATAAGGGTCTGAACCAGCGAGGTAAGCGTTACGGCAAGCATGAACACCATGGGGATGTAGAACATCTTGTTGTTGCGGCCCGCGTTGCCCAGCCATGCGCATACGGCCAGAAGTGCCAATGCGGCAAGCAGCTGGTTGGCGGCACCGAACAACGGCCAGATGATGGTGTAGCCCGTCATGCCAAGGCCAACGCCCAGCACAACGGTGATCAGGGTTGCCACATAGGGGTTGGTCAGAACGCCGCGGATGCCGGTGGTTTCCTCCATGGTCTTACCGGCGGGAACGAACAGCTCCTGGAACATGTAGCGGCCCAGGCGGGTTGCCGTGTCGAGCGAGGTAAGGCAGAAGGCGGAAACAGCCAAGATCAGCAGCGTGTAGGCAATGCCCTCGATATCGGCAAGGCCGGGGATGCAGGCAAGCATCTGTGAAAGACCGCCCGCGAATACCGCGGTAGGCGAGGAATAGCCGCCTGCGCAGTACTGCGTCCATACGAAGCCGACAGCGCACAGCGAGATGATGGCTAGCAGGCACTCGATGAGCATGCCGCCGTAGGCGATGGGTCGGGCGTTTTTCTCGTTGTCCAGCTGTTTGGAGGTGGTGCCGGATGCTACCAGGCTATGGAAGCCCGAGATGGCGCCGCAGGCAATGGTGATGAACAGGGCGGGGAACAGGAAGCCGGAAGCTGCGGCCTTGTTGGTTACGGCCTTGCCGGTGGCGGGGTCGATGATGGCGTTGCCGGCAG
This sequence comes from bacterium, assembly GCA_963607675.1. Classification (GTDB taxonomy): domain Bacteria; phylum Actinomycetota; class Coriobacteriia; order Coriobacteriales; family Eggerthellaceae; genus Anaerotardibacter. The sequence continues at coordinate 5,515 of CAVDDI010000003.1, forward strand.
CATCGACCGCTGCGTTCGATGCGAAGAAGTCGGTGAAGGCAGGGATCTGCAGGTTGGCGGCGTCGCCGGTGATGGTGGCGCCCACGATGCCGATGACGGAAAGCGCGATCATGCCGTACAGCAAGAAGGAGCTGAGGAAGTCGCGAGGCTGGAGAAGGATCCACACCGGGGCAACGGCGGCGATCATGATGTACACGCCCAGAAGCACCATCCAGGTGGTGTAATCAAGGCTGATCAGGGGGAAGTTGTAGCCGATGGCAACCAACACCACGATGATGGCGATGGCGATCACGATGTTTGCTGCCGTGGGGATCTCGCGCCCGCGGGTGGCCAGGCCGTAGACTATGGCAACCACGATGAACAGCATGGAGATCATCGCCGTGCGCTGGTTCGCCAGGTTTGAGGCGTCAGTGGCATTTGCCAGGCCAACCGCGAAGGTGTTGGCCACGATAGAGGCGAATGCAGCCACGACCAGCACCAGCGTCAGGTATGCGAAGATGCAGAACAGCCTTTTCGCCGTGTCGTCGATGTTCTCGGCGATAACGGTGGCGATGGTCTGCCCCTTGTGGCGCAGCGATGCGAACAGGGCGCCGAAGTCATGTACGGCACCGAAGAAGATGCCGCCGATGAGCACCCACAGCATAACGGGTACCCAGCCGAACACCGCCGCCTGGATGGGGCCGTTGATGGGGCCGGCGCCTGCGATGGACGAGAAGTGGTGACCCAGCAGGATGTAGGGCTTGGAGGGGACGTAGTCGATGCCGTCGCTCATTTCCTTTGCTGGGGTGGGATGGTTGGGATCCACGCCCCATTTCTTGGCAAGCCAGCCGCCGTAGAAGACGTAGCCAAGAACCAGGATGACCAATCCGCCCAGAAGGGCGAGCATTGCGTTCATCTAAGAACCTTTCGTTGGGGGTTGGTATTACTGCATCAGCGCCAGGTTGCCAGCGATGGCTTCCTTGAGCTTCTTGCCCGCAGCATTCGTCACGATGCCGTCTTTCCCGCGGGAAAGGTCGACAACGGCCAAGCGCAAATCGGACCAGCCATGGATGCCGAAGCGGTAGTTCTTGCGGAAGCGCGTGCCGCGCACGGCCTTCAGCGCTTCGTCGGTGCAGGAATTGGCGATGATGACCAGCGAAAGGGCAGAAGACATATGGTTCGGGCCGGCGTTTACCTTGCGAATGGCCTTTTGGGTCATGAAGGCAACCTCGTCGTTGATGTTCGGCGTATCCAGCCCGTCTGCAAGCTCGAAGAACATGAAGTCGTGCGTGTTCACTTCCCACAGCTTTGCCCGTTTCACCAAGACGTATTGCTCGCCGTAGGTGTGGAACTCCGCGAAGGCAGGGAACGTGCGCCCTTCAAAAAGATAGTCTCGCCTGATGTCGTAGAAGGATTGGTGAGACGCCAGAATGCGCGTGAGCAAGTCTTCGCGTTTGTCTTCCGACACTGTACCTTTCCTTTCGTCAGCAAGGGGGACCATCCATTCTCCAAGAAAGTGGCAGCCATCTGCTCTTTCTCAAGCTTGTAAAGTGTATAGCTTTACGTTACCGAATTGTAATAAACATAAAACAACGGGCGTTTTACGGGAGTGAGCGGGAAACCATCTCGCGAAAGAGGTCAGTCCGGGCCGCTCCCTAGGCGCTAACTGCTGCTTAGGCGGATTTTTGCTAAATTGGAAATGCATAATTGCAGCTAGGAGATAAGTCTGTAAGGGGGATTTTATGGGTGGATCGCGAAGCAATGCGGGCGTTTTCCCGGATCGCACGCTTGCCTACAAGTTTGTCGCTGTCGTGGTTTCCATGGTAATGGCCATCTCGCTTTGCCCGATAGCCAATGCCTATGCGGAACCCGCACAGGAAGAAGAATCGCACTGGTATGACAGCATCGACCAGATGCTGGAGGGTGGAAATTACGTTGAAGGCGAGGCCATTGCCGTTGTGTATGGCGCAACGGATTCTTCCGATCTGCTAGCCGAATCTGAAGACCTTCTGGAAGCTTCGGCCTCTTCGGCATCACTTGTCTTGGATTCGGATTCCGATAACGAGGCCCTGGCTGCGGCCTTGAGCGATGCGGAGGATAGCTCGGATGGGGCCGATGAGCCTAGCGTGCAGATTGTCATGGTGAAGAAGGAAGGCGTAAGCACGCGTGACTTGCTGCAGCAGCTTGCGCTAGATGCGCGCGTCGTGAGCGCGGAGCCCAACTATGTTATCCAGAAAACGGATTTCGATTCTGTTGAGGGCGCAGTAAACAGCCAAGATGCCGATGGCGGCAACAGCAACAATGGCGATTCCGCCGAGGGCAACGTATCAGCTGCTTCCGACGATACTGCGCAAGATGGTGAGTCGGCCGACGGTGAGAACGCGATCGCTCCGGCATCAGATGGAAGTTCCAAGCAAGGCAGCGACAGCACCTATCGATTCGAGCCATCGAAGCCTTCCCGAATCGCATCAGACGATATGCCTGACATCACCGGCTATCAGTGGGGCAACACTGGCGGGGCAGACAACGTTCTTACCGGGTCTAAGATAAACGGTACCAACGCTCAGGTTCCTGGGTGGAACCAGAGCGCAGACAACGCCGGCGGCATCGTGTGCACGGTCGATACGGGCATCGACTACAGCCACGCCGACCTTAAAGACAACATGGTCGATCTGGCCGATTACGTAGACAAGATCGGTGGCGGCAAATACGGCATCAACACATCGAACGATGGCAGCGATGAAAGCGACCCGATGGATGTTAGCGGTCACGGAACCCATGTTGCTGGAATCATTGCAGCCCAGTGGGACAACAGCGGAACCAGCGGGGCCGCCAAGGGCGTAAAGCTTATGTCGGTGAAGATCGGTACGGATACTGGGATGAGCTTGGAAGCGGCGCTGAAGGGCTACGCGTACATTTCCCGCGCGCTGGATGCCGGCTTGGATATTCGCGTTATCAATAATTCCTGGGGCGCCGATGGAACCACTGTTGCCCTTAACCTTGCTATGACGGAGGTTGGCAAGAAGGGCGCAATCTCGGTATGTGCATCCGGCAACGATGCCCGGGACATCGATTCCTACACGCTTACCCCAACCGGAACCTCTACCAGCCCTTATGCCGTGATGGTGAACTCTTCGAGCGCCAATGGCGAAGCGTCTCTCTACAGTGACTGGGGCAAAGAGTGCACCGACCTTTATGCTCCTGGCGCCATGATCATGAGCACGATATGCCAGACCAAATCCACTTACATGCCGTGGTTGGGGTCTGCTTCGAACAACGTGGCCTACGACACCTTCAACGGCGAAGGCGATGTTGAGGTGTACGTGGGTTACGGCGCCGATGCCGTAACAGAGCAGAACAAGGTGAAGTGGGACGGTGGCCAAGACTACCACTTCGATACAACGGGCTCTATTTCGATTGCCGGCAATCAGCTGAAAACAGCTGATCAGGGATCTACGGCGAACGCCAAGCATCGATACGCGGTTACCTTGAAGATCCCGGTTGCGAAATCGGATCTGGATAAGGTGTCCTGCTTCGGATTCTCTACCACAGCGGATAAAACCGATTTCTCGGTGGTATCTACTCACTATGAGGCCGTTGGCGAATCCGGCAGCGCGGAATTTGTCCAAGACCCAACGAGCACTGCCCGCGCTATCGGCAATATCGGATGGGGAAGCGCAAGCGTCAACTTCAAGGATTCCTTGGGATGGGCTCACTACGATCAGCTGGTATGGCACTCCAACAGCGATCAGGCCGACAGCGATGATGGGTACATGCTTGTGTCGCTGATGTTCGAGACCCAGGCCGATAGCCTTTCGGATGACGAGAGGGTGTATTTGGACTGCGTTGGCTTGGGCAGCACCCTTGCGCCCTATAGCCTGATGAACGGCACCTCCATGGCGTCCCCGTTGGCAGCTGCCAGTGCAGCGATCTGCTCGACTCGGGTAGACCAGAGCAAACCTTCCAGCGAGCGCGCCCTCGAGCTTGTTTCCTTGCTGAAGAGCTGTACAACCCAGAAGTCCCAGTTCGAAGGAAAATGCACTTCGAATGGCATCTTGGATCTGTCTAAGCTCGACAATCGCAGTGAAGCCCAACCCGTTATAAGCGGGACAGTGCTCGAAGAAGATGAAGATGCCAACTACATCGCTATCGAGGGATCTTTCTTTGGTGACGGCGAGGGAGCGGTAACCGTTGGCGGCTATCCTGCGCAGGTGGTTAGCTGGAGCAGCTCTTCGGTTAAGGTGACGGTTCCCAGCGAGGTAACCTCCGGCAAGCGCGAGGTGGTGCTTACCACCGCTTCGGGGAAGTCGTGTCGCGACACGATGGTTTTGCGTTTCACCGAGAACGTCCCAGAGGGCGATGTTCCCCTGTTCGAAGAGTCCATTTCCCTGGATGGGCTTGATTTCGCCAACCAGGTCCAAAGCACCCAGCTCATTGGCCTGAACGGCTACATCTACGCTTTCCCGCAGCTCAAAGCCTTGAACAAAGATTTCGGGTCGAACCTTTCCTTCCATTCGTTCTATCGCTATTGCATAGAAACCGGAACCTGGGAAGACATGGGAAGTCTACCGAAAGTTGTGCTTGGTCGCAGTGACGTTTATAAGGGTGATGAGCTTGATAACTACGGAACGGTGAGCCTTGCATTGTGGGAGGGCAAGCTCTTGATGCTTGCGCGAACAAGTGCTGATGAGACCCTTAAGTATCAGCTCCTGTTCTCGTACGACCCCGATACCAATGAATGGACTCAGCTTGAGCAGGCAGGCAAGAATATTCCCCTTGGTGCTTCCATCGTGAACGTTGAGGGGACTATCATGGCGATCGGCGGCTGCTCGACTGTTGCCACTGAAGCGGATCCCGATACGGAAACAAGCCTGAAGAGCGACAGCATCGCATCGGTGGATATGCAGACCGGCGAGGTGAAGCCTCTTGGCTCGCTTGATTCCGCGCGGCACAACTTTGGCTCTTCCAAGGGTCAGCTGATGCAAGTGGCAGCAAGTGGTAGCACTATTTATGTGACCAATGGCGTATGCCTGAACATGAGCATGGTTGTTAGTAACAACCTTCCTTCCGAGCGCTTGGTGAAGCAGGCGGACGGTACCTACAAGGCGGAATCCCTGACCGAGGTATTGCCTAAAACCCAGTTCTACTACGACTACTCGGTGGGCCTTGCCGCCGGCACCGATGGCGCGGCGTTCTCTTCTCTTAAAGTGACCGAAGGCGATGAAGACACCTTCCTGGTTGGAAATTCGGCCAGCACTGCGACCGCGTTTGGCAAGAAGGTGTATGACACGCCTTTGTCCTACGCAACGTCGCTTGCCTATCGTGGCAAGCTCTACACCATGGGCCTGGATGAGTTCAATGGCGGTTCCGCTGTGATGCGCGCCACTGCGTTCGATACGCCGGAGCATCCTGCCGGCGAGCATTCCGGCGATCCTGTGCCGGACCCCAGCCCTGCGCCCGACCCAAGCCCGAGCCCTGATCCGGAACCGGTTTCCTATTCAGATGGCGACGGCAACGCCAAGTCGACCTCGGCGAAGACCGACGACGTGTCGCGTTCGGCTGCCGCAACCGCTTCTTTGGCGGCACTCGCCGCGTTGGCAACGGCTGCCTTCTGCGCTAGGAGGCGCCGCACTAAGGAGTAGGGCCGGTTTGCGGATTGCCTGCTGGGGCTGCGTGATCTGACGCGCAGGTTTGGACGGTATTCGCTTTCTGTGCCGTTGAAAGCATTTCGACTCAGGGCGTTGGCGTAAGCCGGCGCCCTGTTGTTTTGGCTGTGGTGGGGCGCTGGCCTGGGCTGAAGAAAGAGCGCTTGCAGCTGTTTAGCCGCAAGCGCTCTTTGGCGTTTCAGGTATGTGGGGAAGCTTTGCTTAGGCGCGTTCCTCAAGGCGGCGGGCAAGCTCGTCGGCCAGCTGATGGCGCTTCACCTTGCCCGATTCCGTCATGGGAATCTCATCGATGAACTCGATGAACTCGGGGCGAAGGCGCTTTGCGACGCCCTTGGAATCCAGGTAGGCAGCAATGGAGTCGAGCGTGGGGGCAACATCGCCTTCCTGCACCATGAAGGTGCAGATGCGCTCACCCAGGCGGTCGTCGGGCATGCCGATGGTGGCGTGTGCGCCGATGCCGGGGCAGCCGGTGAGGTTGTTGTCCACTTCGTTGGCGGAGATGTTGATGCCGCCGCGGATAAGGATCTCCTTCTTGCGGCCGTTGATCTTCACGCGGCCCTGTTCGTCCTGGATGCACAGGTCGCCGGAGTAGAACCAGCCGTCGTCGTCCAGGTCCTTCGCGGTGGCCTCGGGGTTCTTCAGGTAGCCGCTGAACATGTGCGGCCCGCGGGATACCTCTTCGCCCTGGGTGCCGTGGGGAACCTCGTTGCCGTGCTCATCGACGACCTTCACCTCGATGCCCTCGAAGGCAACGCCCGACCAATCGCCGTTCCACTCCAGGCAGTGCTCGGGTGGCACGGCCAGGTGCGGGCAGCTTTCCGTGGAGCCGTAGCATTCGCACAGCTTCAAACCGTGCTTGTCGGCGCGATGCACCATGGTTCCGGGAACCGGCGCGCCGCCGCAGATGTAGAGCTTCAAGGTGTCGAAGGAAAGGTTGTTCTCGTCGCAGCAGTTCAGCAGGTCGAAGATGAACGGGGTGGCGCCCATCGACCAGGTAACGCCTTCCTTGTTCATGATGTCGATCGCCTCGCGCGGGCGGAATTCCTGCTGCAGCACCACGCGGCCACCCAGCAGCA
>CAVDDI010000003.1:12687-24287 GCA_963607675.1 bacterium
TGGCTTACGGCGCCAACCTTCAGGCAGGCAACGTAGATGATGCAGAATTCGGACCACGGCGGGCATTGGTAGGAAACCACGTCGCCGTTCTTCACGCCCTGCTCGTGCAGCCATGATGCCAGGCGGCTTGCCTTGTCGTCTATCTCGCCGTAGGTAAGGCGAACGCCCAGGTTGTCGCTGACGTACTCGCGGTCGGCGAACTTGGCGGCGCGGTCGGACCAGATGTCGTTCAAGGTGCGATCGGTCCAGTAGCCCTTCGCGTAGTATTCCTGCTTGTTCTTCTCGTTAACTTTGAGATCGGTAATCATGAATCCTCGTTTCATGGGCGCAGTGGCGCGCTTGCAAGTTCCTTGGAACGAATCCCCTCTGTAAATATGTGCATGAGCCTGCCTGCAGGGCGCCTCTTCGCTTGCGCCCGAACGTGAACATGCTCAAAGGGAAGTATACCGCTAATGCCGTTTACCGAACTGTCAACTTGCCGTTTCGCGTTGGCATGATAAACGCGCCCAGGGAGGGTTTGGGAAAGCGGATCAGTTGCGCTGATTGTGCGGTGCGAGGGGCGGTGTTCCGTCCCTCGCTTTATTATGGGCAGCTAACAGGATTTTGTTTCCGCCGTGCAGGGCGGGTGTGGATCGGAGGGCTGGAACATGGGCATTCGCAAGGCCGGCGCACAGGCAGCTAGCGCGCTTTCAACCTGGGGGCTTCGCCATCTGGCGCATCGTCCGGCAGCCAACCTCCCCGGCAAGATCGCCCTCAAGCTGGATCCGCAGATCATTGCCGAGCAGATGGGCAAGGTTACCGAAGGGTCCATCGTGGTGGTGGGCACCAACGGCAAGACCACCATCACCAACATGATCGCCGACGCGCTGGAGCGTCAGGGCAAGAGCATCGCCTGCAACCGCACTGGTGCCAACCTGGCCTACGGTGTGGCCAGCACGCTGCTGCAAACCAAGGGCACGGTTGAATGGGGCGTGTTCGAAAGCGATGAGCTTTGGCTTGCCCATACGTTGCCGCAGGTGCAGGCCAGCTATGTGCTGCTGCTGAACCTGTTCCGCGACCAGCTGGACCGCTGCGGCGAGATAGACCGCGTGCAGGATGCCATAGCCCAGGCGCTTACCGAAAGCCCCAACACGGTGCTGCTGTACAACGCCGACGACCCGCTGTGCACCATCATCGCCCAGAAGGTCCCCAACAAGACCATCGCCCTCGGCGTGGGCGAGGATATGCATCAGGCGCAGAACGTGGTGGCCGATGCCCAGATGTGCCAACGCTGCAGCGCCATGTTCACCTATGGGTACCGCCAGTACGGCCAGCTGGGCACCTATTCCTGCCCCAACTGCGGCTTCCACCGCCCCGATTTGGATTTCGCCGCGAAGGAAGTGGTGTTCGGCGACGAGATCACCTTCCAAGTAGAGGAAGCATCCACGGGCAAGGCGGTGTCGCTGCATGCCCAGCGCGCGGGCTCGTACATGGTGTACAACGTGATGGCGGCATGGCTGGCATCGCACTGCGCCGGCGTGGCCGACGAGGTGTTCCAGCGTGCGGTAGACCTGTTCGACCCGCAGAACGGCCGCCTGCAGTCGCTTACCGTGGAGGGGCGCCCGGTGCTCTTGAACCTGGCGAAGAACCCCACCGGCTTCAATCAGAACATGAAGCTCATCACCCAGGCGAAGGGCAAGAAGGTTGCCGCCTTCTTCATCAACGACAACGAGGCCGATGGCCACGACATCTCCTGGATCTGGGACTGCGACTTCGAGGAGCTTGCCAGCCAGGAAGACGTGCTGGTGTTCGCCGGCGGCATCCGCAAGAACGACTTGCAGCTGCGCCTGAAGTACGCGGGCATCGATGCGAAAACGGTAGACAGTGTAAACGAGGTGGTCGATGCCGCCTTGGCGCTTCCCGCCGAATGGAACATCTACGCCATCGCCAACTACACCTCGCTGCCGGCGGTGCGCTCGGCGCTCATGGCCCGTGCAGACAAGGGCGCGGTTTCCAAGCCGACGGCGGGTACGGCGCAAGCCAACTGCTCCAAGAAATGGTTGGGCGCCGGCTTGGTACAGCAGCCGGGGGCAGTGGCGTTGGCTTCCCAGCCGCTGCGCATCGTGCACCTGTTCCCCGATCTGCTGAACCTCTACGGCGACGGCGGCAACGTGCGCGTCCTGGCACAGCGCTGCGCATGGCGCGGCATTCCCGTGCAGGTGGAAACGGTGCATTACGGCCAGCAAGCCGACCTTTCCCAGGCCGATATCGTGTTCTTGGGCGGCGGCCCCGACAGGGAGCAGCATTTGGCTTCCGAGGTGCTGCTGGGTATGAAGGACCAGCTCAACGACTACATCGAAGGCGGGGGAACCCTGCTTGCCATCTGCGGCGGCTACCAGATCTTGGGCCGCAATTGGCTGATGGGCGATGAATCGGTAGAGGGCCTGGGCATCTTGGGCATGGAAACCGTCCGCGCGGGCGCGGGCTTCGATCGCCTTATCGACAACATCGGCCTTCGCTCTGAGCTTTCACCCCAGCCGGTGGTGGGCTATGAGAACCATGCCGGCCGCACTAAGGTCGATGCCGGCATGCAGCCTTTCGGCCGCGTGGTCTCCAACGTGGGCCACGGCAACGACGATGATTCGGGTTACGACGGCGTGGTGTACAAGAACTGCATCGGAACGTATCTGCATGGGCCGCTTTTGGGCAAGAACCCCGCCATCGCCGATCATCTAATCGCCTGCGCGATGCAGCAGCGCTTGGGTGCCCCCGTGCAGCTTGTGGAGCTTGATGATGCGGTCGAGCTTGCCGCAAACCACTATATGGCAGGCCGCTTGGCGTGCGAATGAGTGCACATTCCATGAATTTGATTGCCCATCGCAGGCGCGTTATTCATTATTGGATTCATGTTTGCTTCGAATAACAAACCAACGAGGCGCCAAACACGCAGCGAAAGAAGCCGCGCTTCCCATTCCAGCGTAGGGCGAACCTCGCGCACGCCGCGCCGTGGCGCAGATGCCTACGGTGCCGGTAATTACGGCGAATCCACCTATCGCTCCACAGCGCATCGCAATGCGCATCGGGGCTCGCATGCTTCCAGCGACTACCGGTCGGCGCGCAGCTCGTATCCTGCAGCTTCTTCGCGTGCTGCTTCCGGCGGCTCGTACCGCGGCGGCGTTTCCGGCTCCCACGACCGCGAGCTTCTGGCCAACCAGCGCGCTCGCAAGAAGCGCCAGCGCAAACGCATCCTGGTAGCCACGCTTTCCGTCCTGCTTGTCCTGATCCTTACCGGCGCAGGCGCGGCATGGGCGTACATGAGCAACATCAACAGCGCACTGAACGACGGGGTGGACGAAGATCTGCTCAGCTCGCTTTCCGTCACCGATTCCGCGTCCGACCCGTTCTACATGCTGCTTATCGGCATCGACAAGAGCGAAGAGCGCGAAACCACCAATGAATATGGCGGTGCGTACCGTACCGACTCCATGATCCTTGCGCGCATCGACCCCAAAGACAAGGAAGTAACCCTTATCTCCATCCCGCGTGACACGCAGGTGACCATCGGTTCGCACGGCACGCAGAAGATCAACGCCGCCTACGCCTTCGGTGGCCCCTCGGGCGCAGTAAAGGCTGTAGAGAGTTTGGCCGATGTTTCCATCAGCCACTACGCGGAAATCGATTTCGATGGGTTCGCTGCAGTGGTCGATTCCCTCGGTGGCGTCGATATCGACGTTCAGTACGAGATCAACGACCCCGACTACACCGGCTATCTTGCCGCCGGCCAGCAAACCTTGAACGGCGAGCAGGCGCTCATCTACTGCCGCAGCCGCCACGCCTACGACAAGATCGGCGACGGCGATGCCATCCGTGCCGCCAACCAGCGCACCATGATATCGGCCATCATGAAGAAGCTCATGAGCTCCGATATCGCCACCCTTACCAACACGGTAAGCACCCTGTCCCAGTACATCACCACCGATTACTCCGTTTCGGGCATCCTCGGTCTTGCCCAGTCGATGATGGGCATAGATACCGAGAACAGCGTGTACTCGGCAGCGGTTCCCACCGAATCGGTGTACGAGAACAACATCTGGTACGAGAAGCTGCAGAAAACCGCATGGGATAAGATGATGTCCCGCGTGAAGCAGGGTCTGTCTCCTACTGAAGAAGATGTAGTCGACCAGGCTTCGGGTACGGTGATGGCCTCTACCGGCAGCGGCGGGTCCGGTTCCGGCGATTCGGGCTCTTCTTCCAGCAGCTCGTCTTCCTCCAACAGCTCCTCCGCGTCGCTTTCGGGAACCAAGATCGCCGTGAAGAACGGCAGCGGCATCAGCGGGTGCGCCAGCCAGGCGGCCTCGAAGCTTACTCCGCAGGGCGCAGTTTGCGAAACCGGCAACGCCGACGACTACAGCTACAAGAACACGTTGGTCATCTACGACGGCAGCAATCAGGAAAAGGCTCAGAAAGTGGCCGACCTGCTGGGGAAGGGCACCGTCAAGAAGAACGATGGCACCTATTCCTTCACCGGCGACATCCTTGTTGTTGTGGGCAAGGATTGGCAGTAGCTCCGCTTCGCTTGGCGTAGCGCCCAATCTCATCGAAAGCATCCAGGGACGGCTTGTTGGCCGTCCCTTTCTTGTTCCTTGGCGTTGTGCGCAACGGGGTGAAGCCGAACCGAAACCTTGGCGTGCTATCCTTCTTGGCGATAAACAAAACGCCTAGGGAAGGTGGTTCCGCGTGGAACATAAGGTTGCATGGGAAAAGTACAGCGATGCCCAGCTTGAAGAGCTGAACGCGCTTTCCTCCCGCTACATCGAATTCATCTCGAACAACAAAACCGAGCGCCGCTGCTTTGCCGCTGCGGTTGCGCAAGCCGAAGCTGCTGGTTATAAGCCGCTCACTGAAGCGCTTGCGGCGGGTGCTGCCCTGAAGCCGGGCGATAAGGTGTGGGCCGGCGTGCATGGCAAGTCGCTGATCCTTGCTTGCATCGGCACCGAGCCGCTGGATGCCGGCCTGAACATCCTGGGTGCGCACATCGATAGTCCCCGCTTGGACTTGAAGCAGAACCCGGTGTACGAAAGCAACGGCTTCGCCTTCTTGGACACCCACTACTACGGCGGCATCAAGCACTACCAGTGGGTAACCCTGCCGCTGGCGCTGCACGGTGTCATCGCGAAGACCGACGGTACGGTGGTGGACGTGAACGTAGGCGACGATGCGGGCGACCCGGTGTTCTGCGTGACCGACCTGCTTCCGCACCTGGGAAACCAGCAGATGGCGAAGAAGGGCAGCGAGGTTGTGGAAGGTGAGAGCCTTGATGTGCTCATTGGCAACCGCCCTCTGGTCGTCGAGGAAAAGGAAGATGCCTCCGACGAGGAAAAGGCCGCTGCGAAGGAGCCGGTGAAGGCCTTCGCGCTGAAGCTGCTGGAGGAAAAGTACGGCATCAAGGAAGAGGACTTCCTTTCCGCCGAGATCGAGGTAGTGCCTGCCGGCCGTGCTCGCGAGCTCGGCTTCGACCGCAGCATGGTTTTGGGCTATGGCCAGGACGACCGCGTGTGCGCCTACACTTCGCTGGAAGCTCAGCTGGCGGTAGCCGCGCCAAAGAAGACGGCGGTATGCGTGCTGGTAGACAAGGAAGAGATCGGCAGCGTGGGCGCCACGGGCATGGCCTCGCAGTTCTTCGAGAACACCATCGCGGAAATCGTGGAGCTTACCGAAGGTTCCGGCGCCCTTTCCCTGCGCCATTGCCTGAGCGCATCACGCATGCTCTCCAGTGATGTTTCCGCCGGCTTCGACCCGGCCTATGCTTCGGTGTTCGAGCCGAAGAACGCCGCCTATCTTGGGAAGGGCCTGGTATTCAACAAGTACACGGGCGCACGTGGCAAGAGCGGCTCCAACGATGCACGTGCAGAATATGTGGCCTACGTGCGTCGCGTTATGGACGATGCCAACGTTTCGTTCCAGACTGCGGAGCTGGGCAAGGTGGACGCCGGCGGCGGCGGGACCATCGCGTACATCCCCGCGAAGTACGGCATGGATGTCATCGATTCCGGCGTGGCGGTGCTTTCCATGCACGCCCCCTGGGAGGCAACCAGCAAGGCTGATATCTACGAGGCGTACAGAGGATACGTGGCTTTCTTGGAAGCCTAGTGGCTCCGATGGCCTGACGGCCATCGGAGGTCCGCATGAGACGCTATGACGCTGCGCACCCCTCTGGCGGCACAGCTGAAGCTCCGAAGATGCTTGACGTGCGAAGTGGTTCCGACGGCCTGACGGCCATCGGAGGTCCGCATGAGACGCGATGACGCTGCGCACCCCTCTGGCGGCACAGCTGAAGCTCCGAAGATGCTTGACGTGCGAAGTGGTTCCGACGGCCTGACGGCCATCGGAGGTCCGCATGAGACGCGATGACGCTGCGCACCCCTCTGGCGGCACAGCTGAAGCTCCGAAGATGCTTGACGTGCGAAGTGGTTCCGACGGCCTGACGGCCATCGGAGGTCCGCATGAGACGCGATGACGCTGCGCACCCCTCTGGCGGCACAGCTGAAGCTCCGAAGATGCTTGACGTGCGAAGCACGCCTGGCGCATCTTCTCGCTTCATCTGCGCTCACCAGAGGGGTGCTCGCTGTTTCGTCTAACAATGAGGTTCGGCAAACTGAACCAGGCAAGCTAAACGACCGCCGCCCTATTGGGCGGTGGCATTTTTCTTGTATAGCTTCCCCCATGTTTCGTGCGGGTGTCTATAATGGGTTAACCTCGCGGAAACCAACCGGGCAAGAAGGGGACCGGCTTTAGCGGGGAATCGGAAAAATGAGACTCACTAAGGAGCGCTACATGGCACATTATTTCGACGAACCCTCGCGTACTTTCAACGAGTACCTGCTTGTCCCGGGTTATTCCTCTTCGGAGTGCATCCCCGAGAAAGTAGACCTTTCCACGCCGCTGGTTCGCTACAAGAAGGGTGAAGAGCCTGCGCTCAAGCTCTCCATTCCCATGGTTTCCGCAATCATGCAGGCCGTTTCCGACGATGGCATGGCCGTTGCCCTGGCTCAGCAGGGTGGCCTTTCCTTCATCTTCGGCTCCCAGAGCATCGAAAGCCAGGCCGCAATGGTTCGCCGCGTCAAGGACCACAAGGCAGGCTTCGTCCGCTCCGATTCCAACCTCACCCCCAACGCCACCTTGCGCGACGTTGTGGCGCTGAAGGAAAAGAGCGGCCACACCACCATGCCCGTCACCGAGGGCGGCAAGGGCCAGGGCAAGCTGTTGGGCATCGTTACCGGCCGTGACTACCGCCTTTCCCGCATGGACCTGGACACGCCCGTTTCCGAGTTCATGACCCCGCGCGAAAAGCTCATCGTGGGCACCGCGGCTACCACGCTGAAGGAAGCCAACGACATCATCTGGGACAACAAGCTGAACTCCCTGCCCATCGTCGACGACAACGACAACCTTATGTACATGGTGTTCCGCAAAGACTACGAGCAGCACAAGTCGAACCCGCACGAGCTGCTTGATTCCCACAAGCGCTATCTGGTTGGCGCCGGCATCAACACGCGCGACTTCGCCGAGCGCGTTCCTGCGCTGGTAGAAGCTGGCGCCGACGCCCTGTGCATCGACTCCTCCGAGGGCTTCTCCGAATGGCAGAGCCGCACCATCGCCTGGATCCGCTCCCACTACGGCGACTCCGTGAAGGTAGGCGCCGGCAACGTGGTAGACGCCGAGGGCTTCCGCTTCCTGGCAGAGGCTGGCGCCGACTTCATCAAGGTGGGCATCGGCGGCGGCTCCATCTGCATCACGCGCGAAACCAAGGGCATCGGCCGCGGTCAGGCAACCTCCCTTATCGAAGTGGCCAAGGCACGCGACGAGTACTATCGTGAAACGGGCATCTACGTGCCGGTTTGCTCTGACGGCGGCACCGTGTACGACCATCATGTGACGCTGGCCCTGGCCATGGGCGCCGACTTCATCATGCTGGGCCGTTACTTCGCCCGCTTCGACGAGGCTCCCAACAACAAGGTTGTGGTGAACGGCCAGCACATGAAGGAGTACTGGGGCGAAGGTTCCAGCCGCGCCCGCAACTGGCAGCGCTACGACCTGGGTGGCAAGAAGAAGGGCATGACCTTCGAAGAGGGCGTTGATTCCTACGTTCCCTATGCCGGCCCCTTGAAGGACAACGTTGACATCACGCTTTCCAAGGTGAAGAGCACCATGTGCAACTGCGGCGCTCTTACCATCCCCGAGCTTCAGGAAAAGGCTAAGCTCACCGTTATCAGCTCCACCTCCATCGTGGAAGGTGGCGCACACGACGTGCTGCTTAAGGACAAGACGCCCTACGTAAGCAACACCATCCGCTAGCGTCGGCACCGCCGCACAGGGCGGGGCGCCAATGCATTCGCAACCCTGCGGGAGCCTTCGGGCTCCCGTTTTCCTTTTCCGGACAACTGAACCAAGCTGTGGGGCTCTTCATAAAATCTCCCTGCCCACAGAAGCGCGTTCATTTTGTGGTATAGGCGCCTCATCAGCGCTTATTCGGTCAATCCGGGAGCCATGTGGGGCATGTGGATTCGCGGTGATTAGGTGCCATCTTCCCAGTACGCTACACTTTCAAGCATGTCTAACACGCTACATAAAGCGCTGTGCGCGGTACCGCTTAGCATGGTTCTGGCTGCCTCGGTGGCCCTGCCGCTTCCCGGTTCGTTGCGCCAGGCGCACGCAGACGAGCTCTCCGATGCCCAGGCCACGCTTTCCGCCGCCTCGGCCGAGCTTGATTCCCTGAACAAGGAATACGATGCGCTGCAGCAGCAGCTTTCGGGCCTCGATTCCCAGATCAGTGAAACCACCGAAAAGGTGCTTACCGCCCAACAGCAGATGCTGAAGGGGCGCGATACGCTCTCTGACGCCATACTTGCCCAGTACAAGAGCGATGGCTCCCTTTCCTTGGTGGGTATCGTGCTCTCTTCCACCAGCATCGCGGATTTCACGAAGAACCTTACCTACTATTCCGCTATCCAGGAAGACGAGGCGGAAAAGGTTGCCGAGCAGAAGCAGCTAAGCGAAACGTTCTTTTCTTCGCTTGAGGAGCTCGACTCCCAGCGCGATACGCAGCAGAAGCTCTTGAACGAGGCCGATCAGAAGAAGGCCCAAGCCCAGAAGGTGGTCAGCGATGCATCGGCCAAGGTTTCCTCTATCCAGGAAGCTCAGGCCCAGGCGGCGTTGGCGGCACTCCAAGCCCAGGCCGAGCAGATGAAGGCTGCCGAAGAGCAGAAGCAGGCCGAAGCGCAAAGCCAGGAAAGCGCGAACTGGAATACCAACACCGACCGCACGCCGAGCGCCAACACGTCGACCAACAGCGGTTCGAGCAGCAACTCTAGCTCGAATTCCTCTTCGAACAGCAGCTCAGATACGTCTACGGGTTGGAAGACGGGCATTGCATCTGCCTATGGCGGCAGCTCCGATGCCAGCACCCCGAACCCAGGCACCACGGCCACGGGTGCGGTCTGCAACGACAGCTCGATGGGTGTTGCGGTACCTATGGCCTGGTCGAACTACCGTTCCTACTTCGGCCATTCGGTGGAAATCAAGTACGGCGGCAAAACAGTCGTTGCCACCATCAACGACTGCGGCGGCCTTGGCGGTGGCGCCCGTTCGTTGGACCTGCAGCCCGGCGTGTTCAAGGCGTTCGGTTTCAGTACCTGCCAGGACTGGGGCCTGCGCACGGTAAGCTACCGCATCCTATAGGCAACGCACCTAGGTGGCCGAAGGCCAGTCCATAAGGCCAAAGTCCCGTTTTCCGCCGTTGCGGCGCCTAGCCGCCCCTTGCCATAAAGCCAAACCTCATCCGAAGAGCCTCACTGGGGCTCTTCTTGTGTTGCCGCGTTGGGCTTCCGCGGCCGCTTCGGCGTTGTTGGGGGCGGCTTGGCAACCGGACGGATTGCGCCTGTTTTACGCAATGGGCGAAGCGCGCCTGCCAAGGCAGTATAATGGCAAACCGTATACGTAGATTCGAGTTGGCCGCCTGCGCGCAAGCCAGCTTCGCAAACAGGGAATATGTCGGAAAAGGAATTGCCGCATGAAAGAATACAATCCGCACGAGATCGAGCCGCGTTGGCAGAAGGTGTGGGCGGAAACGGGCGCACACAAGGCAACTGAAGACACCAGCAAGCCCAAGCGCTATGTGCTTGAGATGTTCCCGTATCCTTCGGGCGATATCCACATGGGTCATGTGCGCAACTACACCATCGGCGATGTGACGGCACGCTACTACAGCATGCGCGGTTACGACGTGCTGCACCCCATGGGTTGGGATGCGTTCGGCCTTCCTGCCGAAAACGCCGCCATCAAGCACAATTCCCATCCGGCCAAGTGGACCTACGCCAACATCGAAACGCAGAAGGCCAGCTTCAAGCGCATGGGCTTTTCCTACGACTGGGACCGCACCGTCGTTGCCTGCGACCCGGAATACTACCGCTGGGGCCAGTGGATCTTCCTGCAGATGTACAAGCGCGGCCTGGTAGAGCGCCGCAACAGCCCGGTGAACTGGTGCCCCAACTGCAAGACGGTGCTTGCGAATGAGCAGGTAACCGAAGGCGAGTGCTGGCGCTGCCACGGCGCGGTTGAGAAGCGCGACCTTACCCAGTGGTACTACAAGATCACCGACTACGCGCAGGAGCTGCTCGACGACCTGGACCAACTGGATGGTTGGCCCGACCCGGTGAAGCAGATGCAGGCCAACTGGATCGGCCGCTCTGAAGGCGCTGAAGTCGACTTCGAGCTGGTTCCTGCCGAAGGCAAAGACGACGCCCAGACCATCACCGTGTTCACCACGCGCCCCGATACCTTGTTCGGCTGCAGCTTCTTCCTGCTTGCCCCCGAAAGCCCGCTGGTGCACGAGCTGGTATGCGGCACCGAGTACGAGGCCGACGTTATGGCGCTTGTGGAGGCCGCCAAGAAGGTAAGCGCCGTCGAGCGCGCCCAGGGCGACCGCGAAAAGCACGGCGCCTTCACCGGCCGCTACGTGCTGAACCCTGTGAACGGCGAAAAGGTTCCGGTATGGGTTGCCGACTACATCGTGGCCGACTACGGCACCGGTGCGGTTATGGCCGTTCCCTGCGGCGACCAGCGCGACTTCGAGTTCGCCCGCAAGTACGACCTTCCCATCATCCCCATCATCCTGGGCGAAGATGACCCGCTGTACCCGCAGCTCAACGGCGTGCAGGAGCGCAAGGTAACTTCCGTCGATTGGGATAAGTCGTACGAGGCCGAAGGTGTGCTGGTGCAGTCCGGCAAGTACACCGGCATGGTGGGCGGTAAGCATTCGCCCGCTGCGGACGCCATCATCGGCGACCTGGAAGCACAGGGCAAGGGCAAGAAGTCGGTGCAGTTCCGCCTGCGCGACTGGCTCATCTCCCGCCAGCGTTACTGGGGCAACCCCATCCCCGTTGTGTACTGCGACGACTGCGGCATCGTTCCCGTTCCCGAAGACCAGCTGCCGGTGAAGCTGCCCGAGGACATCGACCTGGCTGCCGGCGAGACGCTGGCTACCCACGAGGGTTTTGCCCAGTGCTCATGCCCCAAGTGCGGCAAGCCTGCCCGCCGCGAAACCGACACCATGGACACCTTCA
>CAVDDI010000004.1:0-21783 GCA_963607675.1 bacterium
GCTACAAGGCGACCAAGGCCAAGCAGGTACAGGACCGCGTGCGCAAGCTTGAGAAGATGGAGCGTATCCAGGTTCCCCCCGAGCGCAAGCGCGTGCATTTCAACTTCCAGCAGCCTCCTCGTACGGGGGATCTGGTCGTTGAATGCAAAGGCCTGCATAAGAGCTTCGGCAAGAAGACGGTTTACAACGGGCTTGATCTCTCACTGTACCGCGGCGAGAAGATCGCTTTGGTGGGTCCCAACGGCGCCGGTAAGTCGACCTTGCTCAAGATGATCGCCGGTGCACTCGATCCTGACTCTGGGAGCATTAGATACGGCGCCCATGTGAGCAAAACGTATTTTGCCCAGCACCAGCTTGAAGAGCTGCATCCGGGCAATACCGTGTTCGAGGAGCTTGATGGCGCGGCCCCTGGCTGGAGCATCTCGCAGGTACGTACGCTTCTGGGGGCTTTCCTGTTCCAGGCAGATGCGGTGGACAAGAAGGTTTCCGTTCTTTCCGGTGGCGAGAAGTGCCGCTTGGCGCTGGCCAAGATGCTGGTGGCACCCCGGCCTCTTCTTTGCCTCGACGAGCCCACCAATCATCTTGACATCGCCAGCGCAGATATCCTTGAGCAGGCCCTAAGGCAGTTCGAGGGAACGATACTGCTCATCACGCACGACCGCCATCTTATCCGGTCGGTGGCCAATCGCATTATCGAGATCAAGCCCGGCCAGGTTACCTCCTTCGACGGCGATTACGACTACTACCTCTACAAAACCGGCCAGGAAGATACCCGCAGCGCAGTGGATGGCGCGGCTTCCGCATCGCCCAAGGCGGCGCCTGCAGAGGCTTCTTCCGCTGCATTCGCGAAGGCGTTTTCGGGGAACCCTCAGAAGGAATCGCTTACTGCACCGCGCGGGTCCGCGCCCAAGACCAAGGAACAGAAGCGCGCCGAGGCCGAGGCGCGCAATCGGGCGTATGCCGCCCTGAAGAACCAGCGCAAGCGCGTTAAGGAGCTCGACAAGATCATCGAGCGCGAAACCGCCCGCATGGACGAGATCATGGAACTGCTGGCCGACCCGGAGTTCTACACCAACGAGGATTCCTCGAGTGATGTCATTGCCGAGCACGCCAAGCTCAAGCAGTCCCTTTCCGCCCACGAGGAGGAATGGATCATGTTGTCCGAGGAGATAGAGGCGGAGATGAGCAAGGGGGCCAATGCGTAATGGCGCTTGACCTCAACATTGTGCTCCTTGAGCCCGAGATCCCCCAAAACGCCGGGAACATCGCGCGCACCTGCGCCTGTATCGGGGCTACCCTTCATTTGGTTGAGCCGATGGGGTTTCGCTACACGCAGCGCAACCTTGCCCGCGCTGGCCTTGACTACTGGGACAAGGTGGATATCCGGCGACACGCAAGCGCAGGCCAGTTCCTTGCGCAGCACAGCGGGAAGCGCCTGCTGCTCTTCACCGGGCGCACCGATCGTTCGTTCTTCGATGAGCCGTTGGAAGATGCCGGTGAGATCTACCTTGTGTTCGGCCGCGAGAGCAGGGGGATAGACCCCGAGGTGCTGGATGCCCATCCTGAGGCCTGCGTGCGCATCCCCATGCGCGATGGCCTGCGATCGCTTAACCTTTCGAACGCCGTTGCCATCGGTGCATATGAGGTGCTTAGGCAGAACCGGTTCGTAGGCTTGGGCTAGCTATGTCGTATCGCGTTCGCATAGAGAGCTTCGAGGGCCCCTTCGATCTGCTTCTGTACCTGGTTGGCCGGCAGAAGGTGAGCATCGGCTCGATTTCCCTGGCCCAGATCACCGATCAGTACTTGGCGGAAGTCCAGCGCATGCGCAACGTCGACCTTGATGTTGCGAGCGATTTCCTGTTGGTGGCTTCTACGCTGTTGGAGATCAAGGCCGCAAGCCTGATCCCCCAAGAGACCCCCGAAGAGCTGCCGGAAGAGTTCGAGGAGATGTCCCCGAGCCAGATGCGTGATTCGCTGGTGGACCATCTTCTTGAGTACAAGAAGTTCAAGAACGCCGCAGCTGCGCTTTCTTCCCGGTTCGAGGCGGAAGGTCGCGTGCACGTGCGCCCCTTCGGTCCCGACAGGACCTTCTTGAACCTGGTGCCCGACTATTTGCAGGGAGTGGAGGTTAGCCGCCTAGGCGAGCTGTGCGCGGGCTGCATCGCCCGACGCGATGTGTTCCTTCTTGAGTCGGAGCATATCGCCGCCCGGGTTATACCGGTGGAGGCACAGGTGCGCACCGTTTTCGAGAAGGTATGCGCCCAGGGCAGCGCCCGCTTCTCCGACTTCATCAAGGAAGACGACAGCCCGCACCTGGTTGTCGTCACCTTCCTTGCAATGCTCGAGCTGTTCAAGCGGAACATGGTCGGCTTGCGTCAAAGCGAGCTGTTCGGGGACATCGAGGTTACCTACGTCGAGGGCAGCAGCGAGGACCAGATATTGAGCGATGGGTTCGATTCGGCACAGGAGGTGCGCTGATGCGCAAGGAAGATGAGATGAGTCCGAGCCATATGGGTGCCGATGGGGCCCTTGGAGCGGGTGATGCGCCAGATGGGGCTTCTCTGCCGGCGGGCGAAGAGGGGGCTTCTTTCGCATGCGGCGGCGACAACATCGATCCACTTGCGCGATCCGGCGCGCCCGAGCTTGTTGACGATCAGTGGCTCGCCGGCGCAATCGAGTCCATGCTGTTCGTCACTGACGAACCGGTGGGGGTTCTGACCTTTGCCGACATGCTCGGCGTCGATCCCGCCCGGGTGCAAGGGGCGCTTGTGTCGTTGCAGGAGAGCTTGAGCGCCGCCGAGCGAGGCATCCAGCTAAGGGAAGTGGCAGGCGGATGGCGCCTGTACACGCACCCCCGATACCACGAGCTCATAGAACGCTACGTGCTTTCCTGGGATACGCGCAAGCTTTCGCAAGCTGCCCTGGAAACCTTGGCAGTAGTTGCCTATTGTCAGCCCATCACGAGAAACGGCGTGGCCTCGGTTCGCGGGGTGAGCTCGGACAGCTCCATAAACTCGCTGGTGGAAAAGGGCCTGCTCCGGGAGGCTGGAACGCAGGATTCCCCAGGCAACCCCGTGCTCTACGCCACCACACGGACGTTTTTGGAGAAGTTCGGCTTGCGGTCGGTCAAGGATCTGCCGCCGCTGGAGTCGTTTGCACCCGACGAGGACACCCGGGCATTCATCGCCGAGCGCCTCAACGTGGTGCGTCCGGAGGATGAGTCTTACCTCATCGACGACGAGGTCACCGAAGATAAGCTTCCCGCTGCGCAGAACATGCAGGAGGCTATGCAGCAAATGCTCTCAGATGCCCTCGCTCAAGGTGCTGGCGCCGTGGAGAAGATCAACTTCGACGAGCTTGTCTTCGAAGAGGACGAGTAGGTGCATCGTGGGCGAACTTGAGTCGAGCGGAGCCATGCGCCTGCAGAAGTTCCTGGCGCGGGCTGGGGTGGCAAGCCGACGCAGCAGCGAGAAGATGATATCTGCGGGCCGCATTGCAGTGAACGGGGCGGTGGTGACCGAGTTGGGTACCAAGGTCGACCCTTCCCGGGACGTGGTCCTCTTGGACGGCGCGCCTGTCAAGCTCCCCGAAGAGAGCTATACCTTGATGCTGAACAAGCCCGCCGGCTACCTTACCACCATGAGCGACCCTCAGGGTAGGCCGTGCGTCGCAGACCTTGTTCCCGTTGGGGAATATCCGGGCCTCTACCCGGTTGGCCGCCTTGACTTCGACACGACCGGGCTGCTTCTGTTCTCTACCGATGGCGAATTGGGCAACGCCCTTCTGCATCCCTCCCATCATGTGAGCAAGACCTATCGTGCCCAGGTGGAGGGCATGCCGAGCGAAAGGGACCTGGAGCGCTTGGCAAGCGGCGTTCTCCTTGAGGATGGGATGACCGCCCCTGCCCAGGTCGTGCTCGTCGACGGCCGCAAGAAGGGCGCTGTAATCGAGTTGACCATCCATGAAGGAAGGAAGCGCCAGGTAAAGCGCATGTGCGAAGCTGTCGGGCACCCCGTGTTGGAGCTGCATCGGCTCTCTTTTGGGCCGTTGCGCCTAGGCTCGCTCGAGGAGGGGTGCTGGCGCGAGCTTGCCCCTGAAGAGCTGGCTGCCCTTTCTGCTGCCCCCAAGTAGGCCGGCGCCCAATGGGGGCATGGTAGAATCGATCTGCATTTGTTTGCCAAGTCAATGGAAGGAATAGGCACTCGTCATCATGAAAACGCATTTCACCAAAGTGGCCATAATCGGCCTGGGGCTCATCGGATCATCTTTTGCGGCTGCGTACCGCAATGCGTATTCCGATGCGTATATGGTGGGCGTTGACTCTTCCTCCGAGGCCTTGGCCGAAGCCCAGAAGCGCGGCTGGATCAACGAAGGCCATCTTTCCACCGAGGACCTGGGGGATGTCCTTCCCTCGTGCGAGCTGGTGATGATCGCAACGCCCGTGCCGGTTGCCCATACGTACTTCCAGGCCATCGCCGATTGCGATTTCCCTGGTGTGGTTTCGGATACCTGCTCCACGAAGAAGATCGTGAGCCAGCAGGCGCAGCAGATACTGAAGCGCCCCGAGAAGTACATCCCCGGCCATCCGATGGCAGGGTCCGAGAAAAGCGGTATCCAGGGCGCGCGTGAGGACATGTTCCAGGGCGCTCATTGGGTGCTCTGCCCCGACTCGTCTACTTCCGCAGACGATTACGCAAGCTTGCATGAGGCTCTTGCGGGAATGGGCGCGCGCGTAGTCTCGCTTCCGCGCGAGCGCCACGACGAGGCGGTTGCCATCGTGAGCCACGTTCCCCATTTCGTTGCCTCCTCTTTGGTCGAGCTCGCCGTTCGCCATGCCGATGGGGAAGAGGCGCTGTTCCGTCTTGCCGCCGGCGGCTTCAAGGACTCCACTCGCATCGCTGCGGGGTCTCCTGCTCTTTGGACGGGTATCGCCTTCGACAACCGCGAAGCCATCGTGGACGGGCTTGACGAGGTGAGCTCCATCATCGGCGGGTTCGCAGATGCCCTTCGCGAAGGGGACAAGGGCAAGTTCGCCTCTTTGCTTGACCGTGCCGCCGAGGCGCGTCGTGCCATCCCCGCCAAATGGGTTCCCGCCACCGCCGATCTGCTTGAGGTGCGCATCCCGCTTGCCAACCATCCGGGCGCCATTGCGGAGGTCACCTCCATCGCAAGCAAGGTGGGATGCAACGTGCAGTCCATCGAGATCGATCACATCACGTCTTCGAGCGCTGTCCTGGACATGGTCCTTACCGACGAAGGCGATATCGGAAAGCTTTCCACCCAGCTCATCAAGGCTGGTTTCAGCATCTCGTTCAATCCGCTGAGCAAGGAGTAGATACACATGGGCACATCCAACATCACTCGCATAGATCCCCTTTCCGGGCCGCTGAAGGGCGCCTCCCGCGTTCCTGGCGACAAGTCTATCTCCCATCGTGCAGTCCTCTTCGCTGCCATGGCCGAAGGCACTTCGCGTCTTACCGGCGTGCTTGATTCCGCCGACGTCCGCTCTACCATCGGCGCCGTTTCCGCCCTTGGAGCCCAGGTTTCCCTTGAGCGCCAGGTTGATGGAACGCTTGCCGGCGGCGTTACCGGTTGGGGGTCCGAAGGCCCTTCCCAGCCAGATCAGCCTATCGACTGCGGGAATTCCGGCACCACCTCCCGCTTGCTGATGGGCGTGCTTGCCCCTTGGCCTATCCGCGTCGAGATAACCGGGGACGACTCCCTGCGCAAGCGCCCCATGCGCCGCATCATCGCGCCTCTTATGAAGATGGGAGCGCGCTTCGAGCCCGAGGCGTGCGAGACCCTGCCCGTTGTTGAAACGGGCAACCCTGCGCTGAAGGCGATAACCTACGATTCTCCTATGGCATCTGCCCAGCTGAAGACCTCAGTGCTCTTGGCTGGCCTGGGCGCTCAGGGCACCACCACCATCAACGAGCCCGCGGTGTCGCGCAACCACACCGAGCTGATGCTCCCCGAGTTCGGCGTGAAGGTCGAGCATGCGTTCCGCAGGGCTTCCGTGGAAGGCCCCGCCAAGCTGCATGCCTCCGAGGTGGACGTTCCGGGCGACCCTTCTTCCGCCGCCTTCCTTATCTGTGCCGCTCTGCTTAAGAAGGGCAGCTCGGTGCAGATCGAGAACGTGAGCCTCAACCCGGGCCGTGTCGGCTTCATCCGCACGCTTGAGCGCATGGGTGCTTCCATCGAGGTGCGCTACCTTACGGCAGAGGGCAAGGAGCCCATCGGCGTGGTAGAGGCCGCCTACACCGACCGCTTGGTCGGTTGCGAGGTTCCCTCGCAGCACATCGCCTCCGAAATCGACGAGATCCCGGTGCTAGCCCTTGTTGCCGCACACGCTTCCGGCATCACGGTGTTCCGAGGGGTCAGCGAGCTTACCAAGAAGGAATCGAACCGCCTTACCGCCATCATCGAGGGGCTCGAGCAGCTTGGCGTGAACGCATGGGCGGAAAACGACGATCTCTATATCGAGGGGCAGCCGGGCTTGCAGGTTCCCCAGGGCCTGGTGTTCGATTCCCGTAAGGACCATCGCCTTGCCATGACCTGGTCTTTGGTGGGCCTTTGCTCCGATACCCCGGTGGACATCATCGACTTCGACTGCGTTTCGGTCAGCTTCCCCACGTTCCTGCAGAACCTCAAGGGGTTGGTGTAGTTGATCATCGCCATCGACGGGCCATCGGGC
This sequence comes from bacterium, assembly GCA_963607675.1. Classification (GTDB taxonomy): domain Bacteria; phylum Actinomycetota; class Coriobacteriia; order Coriobacteriales; family Eggerthellaceae; genus Anaerotardibacter. The sequence continues at coordinate 6,695 of CAVDDI010000004.1, forward strand.
GCGGGAAAATCCACCGTTGCCAAGGCGGTAGCCAAGGAGCTGGGCTTTTCTTGCCTTGACACGGGGGCGATGTACCGCGCTGTTGCGTGGTATGCCCTGCAGCAGGGCATTTCGCTCGACGATGCCGAGGCTCTTGGCGCCATTGCCAACGAGAGGAAGATCAGCTTCGGCCACGTTGAGGGGGATCCGGTTCCCCGGCGCGTCTTCAGCGGCGACGTGGAGGTAACCGATGCCATACGCACAGCCGAGATCGACCGCTCCGTTTCCAAGGTGTCTGCCGTTCCGGCTGTGCGCTCTGCCTTGGTTGAACAGCAGCGCCGCATCGGGTCGGAAGGCAACTTCGTGGTAGAGGGCCGCGATATCGGAACCGTTGTGTTCCCGCAGGCCGAGGTCAAGGTGTTCCTCACAGCTTCCGCCGAGGAACGTGCGCATCGTCGGGTTCGCCAGAACGCCGATCGCGGTGTGGGCTCCATCTGCTATGAAGAGGTCCTTGCCGACATCATCCGCCGAGATGAGCTTGACTCCAGTCGCGATACCGCGCCGCTTCGTCCGGCGTCCGATGCAGTGCCCGTTGATTCCTCCAGCATGCACATCGAAGAGGTAATCGGCTCCATTTGCGGCCTTGCACGTGCGAGGATGAGCTTGTAATGGCCTTCAATGTCCACGAGGAATACTGGGACCGCCCGTTTTCCGGCAACGACCAAACCGATCGCATTCCCCATGCATTGGCGCTCTTCGTCACGGGCGTGGTGGCATTCCTGGTGCAGGTGGTGTTCCGCTTCCGCAAAGAGGGCAGGGAAGTCGTGGAGGCCTTCAAGGGGAAGCGGAGCGGTGCCATACTCGTTGCCCCGCATCATTCCTACCTGGATGTGGCCATAATGTTCCTTTCGGTGCGCCCGAAGGGGTGGGTGCGCCTTATTGCCCGCGATTCGCTGTTCTATGCGGGAAACGGCCTGCTCGGCCTTATCATCTCCAGCGTGGGCGCCTTTCCCATAAAGCGGAACACGGCCGACCGAACCGCCATGAAGCGCGCTGCCCGCATGCTGAAGAACGGCGAATGGGTGGGCATGTTCCCCGAGGGCACCCGCCGCGGCAAAGGCAGCGCCCAGCCCGCGCTCCATGGTGGAGCTGCGCTTATCGCACGCATGGGCAAAGCGCCCATCATCCCCCTGGGCTTGGAGAACGTTGAAAAGGTGAAGCGCAAAGGTGAGCGGGTGCGCTTTCCCCGCATCACCGCCCGTTTCGGCAAGCCTATCGCCGTTTCCTCGTTCGACTTCCTTCCCAAGGAAGAGCGCATGGATGCCTGCTCTTGGTACGTGATGCGCGAAGCGTATGCGCTTACCTACAACTGCCCTGCGACAGAGATCGATATGGTTGAGCTCTTCCCCGATTCGAAGGATTACTCCGCTGTTTTCGCTGAGCATCCCATCTGCCCGGTTGATCCGGCTTCCTTGCCCGATTACGAACCCAAGGAGGGCTGATGGGCAGGCTAGAGGTAGTGAAGGCCGACCATGCCGGTGCCTGTTATGGCGTTCAGCGCGCCCTTGACATGACGCTGAAGGCTGCCCGCGAGGGCGGTTCGGTGTGCACGTTGGGCCCCTTGATCCACAACCCTCGCGTTGTTGCGGAGCTTGAGGCGAAGGGTATCCAGGTTGCCGATGGGGTGCAGGATGTGCGCTGTGAAGGGGTGGTTATCCGTTCCCATGGTGTTGTCCCCCAGGTTATCGCTCAATTGGAAGGCAACGGGTTCAAGGTCATAGACGCCACGTGCCCGCATGTGATGCGCGCCCAGCGAGCCGCTGCCAAGCTTGCTGCGGAAGGTCGTCACGTGCTTGTTGTGGGCGAAGCGGGCCATCCGGAAGTCGAGGGCATTTCCGCTCATGCCGTGGAGGCGGGTGGCGAGTGCACCATCGTGGGATCCGCCCAGGATATCCCCGAGGACCTGGACGGGCCAGTGGGCGTGGTGGTTCAGACCACGCAGAGCCGCGAGCATTTCGAAGAGGTGCTTCGCGCCCTTGAGCAGCGCGGGGCCGACCTGGCGGTGAAGGACACCATCTGCTTCGCCACCACGCAGCGCCAGCATTCCGCGATAGAGCTGGCCGAGCGCGTCGACGCCATGGTGGTTATCGGGGGGCGGAACTCCTCGAACACCACCCGTCTCTTCGAGATATGCTCGCAGCACTGCGCCAAAGCATTCCATATCGAGAGCGCCGATGAGGTTGACCCCTCCTGGTTCGATGATTGCCAGGTGGTTGGGGTGAGCGCCGGTGCTTCCACTCCCGACGATCAAATCGAGAGCGTCGTATCGTTCTTGGCCGAATTGTAGTCCCAGCGTTTCTTCCCGGAGCATCCCATGCGCACAACCCGTTCCCGTTTGAACAAGGGCTTTTCCCTTGACGACCGCCTTGCCGCCGCTTCCGGCGCTGTTGAGCTGAACCCTGCTTCACGTAAGGGAAGCTGGGCAAATTGGGCGCCGGAAGGGCAGGAATGCCCCTTGGCCTTCAAACATGTTGTGCTCGATTTGGGCTGTGGCAAGGGGGAGTACACCGTCGAATGCGCCAAGCGGCGTCCCGATGTCCTGTTCGTCGGCGTGGAAGTCGACGGTGTGTGCGTGGTTCGCGCTGCCGATAGGGCGCTTGCCGCCGGGGTAACCAACGCGGTGTTCGTGCTTCACGATGACTCCGACCTGCGTGGGATCTTCTCTCCCGGCGAGCTTTCCGCCCTGCTGCTCAATTTCCCCACTCCCTTTCCCAAGAAGAAGAAGGCGCCGCTTCGCCTTACCTATGTGACTCGGCTCATGGCCTATCGCGAGCTTTTGGCACCAGGGGCAGCCCTTCGGCTTCGCACCGACAGCATCCCCTTGCGGGATTTCTCGCTTACACAGCTTGAGCTTGCCGGTTACGAGCTGCAGTGGTGCACCGATGATGTGCGCTCGCTGTTCCCAGGTGAGCCATGGAGCGGCTACGAGCGCAAGCTGGTTGCCCAGGGCGCACCTGTGTGCGGGTTTTCCGCCGTGCCCGGCCCCGAACCAGAGTCCATCGAGCAGACGGCTCCGCTTTCGTTGGTGAGCTATCTTCCCCAAGACCTCGAAGAGCTGGATTACGTTCCCTACGGCATGCAGGGCTGCGTTGCCAACATGCGCGGGCGCATAAGGAACAGGAAGCAGAAGGGCCTGCCTGATTGGGAGCGCCCGGTGGTTTAGGATCCTCTCTCCGGCTTGAACGCCCCTCTTCACGGCTCTGCGCCAAGGGGAGCCGGCGTGTTCTTCCCGTGCTGCCCTTCCCCCTGCATAAGGGACCCTGCGGGCGCCGTGGTATTCTGAACCCTTGAAGAACTTTCGAATGCGAATCTGAGGAGTTGGCATGAGCTTGCCTATCGTGGCCATCGTCGGCCGCCCTAACGTGGGCAAATCCACCTTGGTTAACCGCCTTGCGGAGAACAACGAGGCCATCGTGCACGAGATGCGCGGCGTTACGCGCGACCGCTCGTACCATGAGGCCGACTGGAACGGCCATGGGTTCAAGATCATCGACACCGGCGGCATCGAGATCGGCGGCGACGATGCCTTCCAGGGCTCCATCACCACCCAGGCGCTTGCCGCTGCCGACGAGGCCGACGTCATCATCTTCTTGGTTGACGGGCAAACCGGCATCAACGCCGACGATCAGGCGGTGGCGAACATCTTGCGCCGGGCGAAGAAGCCGGTTCTGCTCACGGTGAACAAGCTGGAAAACGTTGCCGACGAGGCAGGCATGTGGGAATTCATGCAGCTGGGCCTGGGTGAGCCGCGCCCGGTATCGGCGCTTCACGGCACCGGCACCGGCGACCTGCTGGACGAGGTTGTTTCCCTTTTCCCCGAGGATGCGGGGGAAGAAGAGCAGCTTGATGCGGTGAACGTTGCCATCATCGGCCGCCCGAACGCCGGCAAGAGCTCGCTTACCAACAAGCTCACCAACAACGACCGCTCCATCGTCTCCGATGTAGCCGGTACCACGCGCGATGCCATCGACACCACCATCGAGCATGACGGCAAGTACTACACCATCGTGGACACGGCGGGTCTGCGCAAGAAGAGCGTCATCGACGAGGACGTCGAGTACTACGGTTTCGTTCGTGCCATGCGTGCCATCGACCGCGCCGAAGTGGTTCTACTGGTCATCGATTCCACCATCGGGCTCACCGACCAAGACCAGCGCGTTGCGGGCATGGCCGCCGAACGTGGCTGTGCCATGGTCATCGTGCTGAACAAATGGGATCTGGTTGAAGGCCCCGAGGCTAAGGCCGATGTTCGTGAGCGCATCGAGGATCGCTTGATGTTCGTCGGGTATGCCCCCGTAGTTGCCATCTCTGCCCTTTCCGGCAAGAACGTGCAGCGTATCTGGAAGGCGGTAGACGAAGCCTACGAGAACTACTCCAAGACCGTTTCCACCAGCCGCCTGAACAACTGGCTGCAGGATATCCGTGATTTCGGCCACACGGTTTCGAAGGGCAAGCGCATCCTGAAGCTCAAGTATGTGACGCAGACCGGCTCGGAGCCGCCGTTCTTCACCTTCTTCTGCAACCACCCCGATCTGGTGGAGCCCTCGTTCGAGCGTTACCTGGAAAACCGCCTGCGCTCCACCTTCGATTTCACCGGCACTCCTATCCGCTTGAAGTTCAAGAAGAAAGACTGATCCTTTATGCTTATCACTGTGGCTCAGCTGCTGCTTCTGCTGGTCATCGCTTTCCTTCTGGGGTCCATTCCCTGGGGTGTCATCATCTCCCGCGTGTTCTTCCACACCGATGTGCGCGAACATGGATCCGGCAACATCGGCACCACCAACGCCATCCGAACCATGGGGAAGGCCGGCGGGTACGCCGTGTTCGTCCTCGATTTCGGCAAGGGTATTGCTGCCGGCGCCATTGCTTCGGCCTTCGGTCTTTCCCTTATGCCCGGGAATGTGCTGGGTGTTGTTGCCTTCGTTCAGGCTTTCGGCGGATCCGACAACCCCTTCGCCTACATTCACCAGGTATGTCTTGCCGTGGCCTTCCTTGGGTGCGTGATGGGGCATATCTTCTGTCCCTGGCTGGGATTCAAGGGCGGTAAGGGCATCGCCGTTGCCGTTGGCTGCCTGTTCTGCACGTTCGGCATTGTCGGGGCGGTGCTTGAGCTGGTGATCTTCGCTGTGGTGGTTGTTGCCACCAAGTACGTTTCCGCGGGTTCCATTGCTGCGGCCCTGGCATGCCCGTTCTTCTCGCTTTATTTCTTCTGGGGCAACCCTGTGGCCTTTGTCCTGTGCACGTTGGTTGCGCTTACCGTTGTATGGGCCCACCGTGAGAACATCGCGCGACTGCGCGCGGGCACAGAGAGCCGCATCGGGTCGAAGAAGGAGGGCTGAGCCCGATCCCCGCCCCAGGCATCCCCGCCCGATTCCGCGCTGTATGCCTGGTTGCCTTTTCGGGCTTATAGGCTGTTGCCTGGCGGCTTGGATACGCGCCGGTTCACCCGGCATTCTGAATAGGAGTCTATATGGGTAAGATAGCGGTAATCGGCGCAGGGTCTTGGGGCACTGCGCTTGCCCAGACGCTGGCTGCTGCCGGCACTGAGGTTGTTATGTGGGCCCGCCGGCCGGAAGTGGCCGAGGCTATTTCCTCTTCGCACCGGAACCCCCGTTACCTGAGCGGCGTCATCCTGTCCGATTCCATCACCGCCACGAGCAGCTTGCCGCAGTGTGTGGAGGGGGCCCAGGCTCTGGTCATCGTTACCCCTTCTCGTCTTATGCGGCAGTTCGCCGAAGACCTCAAGCCGCTCATCGCTCCCGATCTGCCTATCGTCATCTGCTCTAAGGGCGTCGAAGAGGGGACGGGGCTCTTGCCGGTGCAGGTGTTCGACGAGGTGCTTGGCGGTCTTTCGCGCCTGGCCGCGCTTTCCGGCCCAAACCATGCCGAAGAGGTTGTCCTGGGTGTGCCGGCCGGTACGGTGATAGCCTCCGACTCCGTCAAGACGGCCTGCTATTTCCGTGATTTGCTGAACACGCCGTTCTTCCGCTGCTACACCTCTTCCGATTATGTAGGCGTAGAACTGTGCGCTGCCTTCAAGAACGTCATCGCCATTGCGGTGGGCGCTGCCTACGGCGTGGGCTATGGTGACAACACCGCTGCCATGATCATGACACGCGGCATGGCCGAGATGAGCCGCCTGGTGAAGGCCTGCGGCGGCGAGGCCATCACCGTTATGGGCCTGGCGGGTGCGGGAGACCTTATCGCCACCTGCACCTCTGAGCATTCCCGCAATCGTACCTTCGGGAAGGCCTTGGCGCAGGGCGGTACGCTCGAAGGCTACGAGAAGAGCACCCATATGGTGGTAGAGGGTGCCCTTGCGTGCAAAACCATCTGCCCGCTTGCCGAGCGGCATGGCGTTGAGCTCCCTATTGCCACGGCGGTCCGTTCGGTGGTTTGGGAAGGGGCACTGCTCGAGCCCATCGCCTCCGAGCTGTTCAAGCGCCCGCTTACCACCGAGTTCTGGGGGCTGACCGACGCCGGTGACGCGCAGTGACGGGGCGAACCTATTACGTGTACCGCACACCTTTGGGGCGTGTTGCGATCGAGTCGGATGGCCAGGCCATCACCCGGTTCGCCTTCGGTCCGGCCAAGCTGCACGGGCTGGAGCGGGCAACGGCGCTTACCAACCAGGCTTCCAGTCAAGTGCTCGAGTACCTTGCTGGCAAGCGCAAGGCGTTCGACTTGCCCCTTAGGGCGGAAGGCACGCCTTTCCAGAAAGAGGTATGGAACGTCATTTCCGCCATTCCCTATGGCCAGACGCGCACGTATGCCCAGATCGCCCAGGCTATCGGAAGGCCCAAGGCCTTGCAGGCGGTAGGGCAGGCCTGCGGGCGCAACCCGGTGCCCCTGCTCGTACCCTGTCACCGCGTTGTCGGAACGGCGGGCAAGCTCGGCGGCTATGTCTTCGGTCCGGCGATAAAGCGTTTCCTGCTCAACCTTGAGGTGGGAGACCTCTAGCTGGATACGTGTAGAATAGGCTCGTCTTCCCGTTTGAACGAAAGGGGTATCGCCGTGTTCGGTGATGTCAGAATCTCTCCCTCCATCCTCTCTGCCGATTTCATGAATCTCGAGCGCGATATCCGCATGCTTGAGCAAGGTGGCACCGATTTCATACACGTCGACGTGATGGATGGGCATTTCGTTCCCAACCTCACTATGGGCGTACCGGTTGTTAAGCAACTGAAGCGGATCACGGAAATCCCCCTTGACGTGCATCTGATGATCTCGAATCCGCTCGAGCAGCTTGATTGGTACCTGGAGGCAGGCGCCGACCTGGTAACCGTTCATATGGAGGCCCTGCACGGCGAAGCCGAGGTGCGCCAGTTCATTGCCCGCACTCGTGCCGCCGGCGTGCGTCCGGCGCTTACCCTGAAGCCCGATTACCCGATCGAAGAGCTGGAGCCTTATATCGCAGATGTGGACATGGTCCTTGTGATGAGCGTGTTCCCCGGGTTCTCGGGCCAGTCGTACATCGAGGGGAGCGAAGACCGCGTAGGGGCTGTGGCCGAAATGGCCAAGCGCCTGAATCCCAGTCTGCTTATCGAGGTCGATGGCGGTATGAGCGCCGATCGTACCGCAGGGTTGGTTTGCGCCAAGGGCGCCGATGTCTTGGTTGCCGGTTCGGGCGTGTTCAAAGCCCCAGACCCGCAGGCTGCCATCGGCGTGCTGCGCCGCGCTGGAGAGGAGGCTCAGGCATGAGCGAGTTCGTCTACCTTGACTGGGCGGCCACCGCTCCGCTTTCGCAGGCTGCAACCGATGCCATGCGCCCTTTCCTCGAGCCGGGCACGAAAGGGCTTGAGGCAGGGGCATCCAACGCCAATTCCCTGTATGCGGTTGGTCGTACGGCGTTCCGTGCGTTGGAGGAATCGCGCGAGGCGGTTGCGCGCTGCCTGGGCGCCCGCCCCGACGAGATCATCTTCACTTCAGGCGCTACCGAAGCCGATAACGCTGCTCTGTTCGGCATGGTGGATGCGCTGATGATGCGTGCCGAGCAGGAAGGCGATCATGAATGCGTTCCCCAGGTGGTTGTTTCCGCCATCGAGCACGATGCGGTGCTCAAGGCCGCCGACACCCTTGGGCATTGGGGCGCTGAAGTGACGCTTGTGGCCCCCGATCCCTCTGGCCACGTCACGCCCGATGCCCTGCGCGATGCCCTGAACGGCCGTGCCCTGCTGGTTTCCGTCATGGCTGTGAACAACGAGATCGGCAGCGTGATGGACATCCCGGCGCTTGCCAAGGTCGCCCACGAGGCGGGTGCGCTTTTCCATGTGGATGCAACCCAGGCGTTCGGCAAGATGCCTATCTCGGTTCGTGAATGGGGGGTAGACGCCCTTTCGGTTTCCTCGCACAAGATCGGTGGCCCGAAAGGCGTTGGTGCCCTGTACCTGAAGGCACGTACCCCCTTCACTGCGCAGCTTGTGGGCGGCGGCCAGGAATCGGGCAGGCGAAGCGGAACGCAGAATGTCATGGGCGCAGTGGGCTTCGCTGCCGCCGCTCAGGAGGCAACGCGCTCCTTGGAGGAAAATACCCGTCGGCTTACCGAGTTGCGCGATTACCTCTACGATGCCCTGACGCAGCATCCGAAGGTTCGCCCGGTTGTTTCGGTTGAAAAGGGCAGCAGCCGTTACTCGTGCCATATCGTGAACGTGTTGGTTCGGGGCATAGAGAGCGAAACCCTTATCCTGCAGCTGGATCGACGGGGGTTCTGCGTTTCGGGCGGATCGGCCTGCTCCTCCCATTCGCTTGACCCCTCGCATGTGCTCAGCGCCATCGGCATCAGCCGCGATGATGCTTTGGGATCGCTTCGCGTTTCCCTGGGGAATTCCACCACCCGCGAAGAGGTGGAGGCGTTTGCCGCCGCCTTCGCCGAGGTTGTGGGCTAAGCTGTTCGGAGTACGCCCAGTGGCGAAGTGCATATCGTTTCAAACAGGGCGCCTATGGCGCCCTTTGCCTTTCAAGGAGCTTCAGTGCAGATAGAACGGGTAACCCAACACAGCCACACCGACATGACCAACCATGGGCATGCCCCGGTGGAGGAGCTTATCGCCCATGCCTATGGGGTGGGCATCTCGAACATCGCCGTTACGGAGCACTATCCCCTTACCGCTGCGGTGGACCCGCGGGACTACGTTTCGATGCATGCAGACAGGTTGGATGAGTACGTGCGCCGCATCAAGGCACAGCGCGGGCTGTTCCCCGATATGGAGATCCTTGTTGGCTGTGAGCTGGATTGGCTGGGGGCCGATGAGGACCGTCTGTTCGCCCCCGATGCCTTCGACGGCTTCGACATAGTGTTGGGCTCGGTTCATTTCGTGGACCTTTGGCCCTTCGATGACCCGGCTCAGGCCGGCCATTGGGATGAGGTGGGCACAGACACTATCTGGCGGCGCTATTTCGAGGTATGGTGCGAGGCGGTGTCTTCCAACGTTCCTCACATGCCCTTCGACGTGATGGCGCACCCCGATCTGGTGAAGAAGTTCGGAAGGCGCCCTGGTTTCGACCCGGCGCCGTTGTACCGCGAAGCCGCAGAGGCTGCCGCTTCCAGCGGGCGCATGGTGGAAGTGAACACCTCGGGCGTAACCTACGCATGCAAGGAGATGTTCCCCTGCACGCAGCTGCTGCGCGAGTTCTGCCGTGCTGGGGTGCCTTGCACCCTGGGCACGGATGCCCATACGGTTACGGATGTGGATCGCGGAATAGAAGCGGGGTATCGTTTGATGTACGAAGCCGGCTACCGTGAGCTTACCGTCGTCGTTCCCGGAGGGGACAGGCGCAGCATCGCGCTCGGCTAAGCATATCCGTCAAGGGGGTTGCCATGGAAGAAGAAACCGTAACGCTGACCAAGATCGATTCGGGCGATTTGGCGTCGAACGACCGTGCCCTGCTGGTGGGAGAGCTCGAGCGGGCCTTGCTTGAGCGGATCCCTGCCAAGGATGCCTGCTCGTGGGACAGGACGGGCATGTTGGTAGGCAACCCCATGGATGTTGTGCGCGGCGTTGCCGTTGCCCTCGATCCCACCATCGCCGCCTTGGAGGAAGCGGCCCTTCGCGGGGCAAACGTGTTGGTAACCCATCATCCGGTGTTCCTGGATGCCCCCGAGTCGTTCCTGCCGCACGCGGCCCAGGGCCATACGCCCGGTTCTGTTGTCCGTCGCGCCGTCGAGCTTGGGGTTTCCATCATGTCGTTCCATACCGCCCTGGATGTGAGCGCTGCCGGCCTGAACGCGCTGCCTTCGCTTCTGCGCTTGGTTCCCGCTGGGGTGCTGGATCCGTTGGCGGGCTCTGAGGGCAAGGGGTTCGGCTGCATCTGCCTTCCCTCCCACGACGACAGCCCCCTTACGCTCAGGAACCTGAGCGCCCGCTGCGTTTCCGTGTTCGGGGCCATCCCGCGTGTATGGGGGTCGGCCGATATCGCCCTTTCGCGAATCGTCACGAGCGGCGGCAGCGCCGGCTCGTTTGCCCATGATTGCCTTGAGCAGGGCATCGATTGCCTGGTGTGCGGCGAGATAAAGTACCACGATGCACTTGATGCGGCCCTTTCGGGTTTGGCGATAATCGAGCTGGGGCACGATATATCCGAGTTCCCCTTGTGCGCTTTGCTTGCAAACTACGCTGCTGAAGCGGGGGTTTGCGAATCTTGCATTACCATGATCGATCAGGGGAACAACTGGTACACGCCCGAGTCGTCTCGGCGCTGATGCCCATCCCGTCTTACCGAGCGAAGAAGAAAGGCCCTGCGCCCATGAACGCAACCGAACACGACATCGCCACCCTGCGCAAGCTGCAGGAGGTAGACCGCAAGGTAGTCTCGGCGAAAAAGGAGTTCAAGGAGCTTCCCCATCGCAAGGCTATCCTCGAGGTCCGCGCGAAGAAGGAAGAGGTGCTCAAGCGCAAGGTCCAGGTGCAGGACCTGCTTGATAACGCAGAGGGGAGCCTGGCTTCCCTGGTTCAGGAAGACGAGCAGCTTTCCCTGAAGCAGGATGAGATCACCGAAACGCTTTCCGAGGTGCAGGGCGACTACCGAGCGGTAACCGCGCATACTCGCGACTTGGACGGCGTGCGCAAGCGCCGCGAGAAGATCTCGGTCGAGCTTGAGCGGGTAGAGGCAGAGGTGAACAAGATCAACCCGGTTATGAAGCAGGTCATGGCTGCCCTGGGCGAACTCGACGCCAAGGAGCAGGACCTTATCGCGTCGTTCCAGAAAACCGGTGGCGCCCTTCGCGCCTCCATAGAAGAGGGCGACAAAGCCCGTGCCGAACTTGCCGGGCAGGTGCCGTCCGACCTTCTTGCCGTGTACGAGAAGACCCGCGCCCAATGCGGTGGGGTCGCCTTGGCGGATCTTAAAGACGGCGCATGCAGCGCATGCCGCAACACGTTCGATTCCAGCCGCTTGAGCAAGATCCGCTCGCAGGCTCCCTTGGCATCGTGCCCATCGTGCCGTCGCCTGCTGGTTGTTGAAGGGGAGTAGCCGCCATGAAGCTGGTAACCAGGGACGAGCAGGTAAACCAGGAGCACGTCCGCCTTTCCGAGGACGCTTCCTTTTCCGACGAGACCGAGGGCCGTGCTCGTTCTGGCGAAACCGACCTGTACCGTACCGAGTACCAGCGTGATCGCGACAAGATCCTGCACACGAAGGCATTCCGCCGTCTTTCCCACAAAACCCAGGTGTTCTTGGCGCCGGTGGGAGACCATTACCGTACGCGCCTTACCCATACCCTCGAGGTGGCGCAGATAGCCCGTACCATTGCTCGCGCACTGGGCTTGAACGAAGACCTTACCGAGGCCATCGCCCTTGGCCATGATCTTGGGCATACGCCTTTCGGCCACGTGGGCGAACAGGCCATTTCCTCAAGCTTGGCGCGCCATTTGGGCTTGGATCCCGAATTGCCCGAGAACCAGCGCCTGTATCGGCACAACGTGCAGAGCCTGCGTGTGGTTGATGTCATAGAGAACGGCGGCAAGGGCCTGAACCTGACTGCCGAAGTGCGCGATGGTATCGTTTGCCATACCGGCAGCCAGCGCGCAGAAACGCTTGAGGGTCGGATCGTTGCCACTGCCGACCGCATCGCCTACGTCAACCACGACATCGACGATGCCATCCGTGCAGGGGCGCTTTGCGAGGCCGATCTTCCGCTTAGCACGCATTCGGTGCTGGGGCAGAACCATTCGGAGCGCATCCAAACGCTGGTGCACGACATGATAGAGACCTCTGCCCATGTCGGCGACATCCAGATGAGTGCCCCTATCTGGGATGCGATGATGGAACTGCGCTCCTTCCTGTTCGACAACGTCTATACCTCCGATCCGGTGATGCTCGAGGTTCGCAAGGCGAAGCATCTGGTGGAAGATCTCTTCGATTACTTCGTGCGCCATTACGATGAGGTGCCGCAAGAGTTGCGCGACATCAGCGGAGGAGATCCGTTGCGTGCCGTTACCGATTACGTGGCCGGCATGACCGATCGCTATGCGCAGAACTTCTACAAGGACATGTTCATCCCCCATAGCTGGAATATCTAGCTCCCGCTGCGCCTGTTCGGCCCTTGCCTCTGTCTTGCCCCCTGATCGGCTCATGGCAACGCGGGTGCAGCAAGGGCAAGGGTTGGCTTTTGACGTGCTCCGTCGGGCCAAGTGCTATGATGCTTAGGCTATGGTTGAAACAAGATCGAAACAAAAGGGCATCGCTTGGCTGAGGAACCCTCTATCGGCGGCCTTCCCGGTGATGATAGGTTACGTGTTCCTGGGCATTCCCTGCGGGATATTGGCCCAGCAGGTAGGGCTCGACGCGCTCCAGGCATTCCTGCTTTCGATGTTGTTCTATTCCGGTGCGGGACAGTACATGATCCCCAACATGTGGCTTGCCGGATCGCCGACTTTGGCCATCATCGCCTCGGTCACCTTGGTGAATACCCGTCAGCTGCTTTACGGCGCCTCGCTTTCGCGGTTCTGCCATCATGTGCCCAAGCGCCTTTCGTTCCTGTTCGGCGCAACGGTCACCGACGAGTCCTTTGCCGTGAACCTGGGGCGCTTCGCGAAGGGTGAATGGCAGGTTTCCCAGGCAACCGCTGTGAACATCTTCTGCCAAACCACTTGGGCGTTGGCCAACGTCACGGGTGTGGTGCTCGGCTCCCTTCTCACGGTTCCCACGGCCTTGGCATCATTTGCCATGACCAGCATCTTCCTATGCCTTTTGTTCTCCCAGAAATGCACGTTACCCAACGTTGCCGCAGCCTTGGTTGCGGTGCTGGGGGTGTTCCTGTGCAAGTGCGCAGGCCTTTCCGGGCCGGCGATCCTCATCGGCGCGCTTGCCGGCGTGGCTGCGGGAATCGTTGCATCGGGGAAAGGGGGGTCGTATGACGTGGAGTGAGTTTGCCTTCATCGGTCTTGCCTGCGCTGCCACTATCCTTGTGTGCCGCGTTGTTCCGGTGTTCGTCCTGCGTGGACGCGACCTTCCAGGTTGGCTTTCGCAGGCTCTCGCGTTCATTCCCCCAGCGGCCTTCGCTGCCCTTATCGCCAACGACCTGTTCTCGCCCAGCATGTTCGATGCTGGGTTGTGGCCTGCGGCTATTCCCTTGGTTTCTGCCGTAGCCGTTATCGCTGTTGCACTGAAGACGAAGTCGCTTGTTTGGTGCATCGTCGTCGGCGTCGGCTGCTATGGCCTGCTTCTGCTGCTCTGATTTTCCTTCATAGGTTTTCGATGATGGGTTCATCTGTATCCATTTATCCTCTGCTGCGGTTATCACTGTCTTGTCAGTTGCATTGTCAGCTGTAAAGCACGGTGTTAGACTACCGCCCATACCGCCGTGCGGAAAAGCTGCGCGGCTTTTCAGGGAGGGTAGCGTTTCCACATGAGCACCGTAACGGCACCCGAAAGGGCGCATACCAGCAACGAGCGAGCGTGCGGGGGAGGCGAAGCTGCCGCGTTCGGCGTCCCCCGCGGTAGCGGTGCTTGCCCCGCATCCGAGGCCCCGCTCAATTCCTTCGCTGCCCAAGTTCCCGACCCCGGTCTGGTGGGCCGTATCAACCAGCTTAAGACCGAGCGCGATGCGGTGATCCTTGCCCATTACTATGTGCAGCCCGAGGTGCAGGCGGTGGCCGATTACATCGGTGACTCGTTCTACCTTGCCAAGCTGGCGGTTGACCTGCCTGCTAAGACCATTGTGCTTGCCGGCGTCGAGTTCATGGGCGAAAGCGCAAAGCTGCTGAACCCGGAAAAGGTGGTGCTGCTGCCCGAGCCGAAGGCCGATTGCCCCATGGCCCATATGGTGGCGAAGGAAACCATCGACGATGCCCGCGCCCGGTATGGCGATGACCTTGCGGTTGTCTGCTATGTGAACTCAACCGCCCAGATGAAAACTTGGAGCGATGTTTGCGTCACCTCGTCGAATGCGGTGAAGATCTGCCGCGAGATTCCTCAAAGCCACCTGCTCTTCATCCCCGATGTGAACCTTGGGCGCTATATAGCCAAGCAGGTTCCTGAAAAGCACGTGATCCTGAACAAGGGATTCTGCCCGCGCCACCAGCGCATTGTTCCCGAAGAGATAATCGCCCTTGAAGAGGAGTATCCCGAGGCGTTGGTGCTGGCTCACCCGGAATGCACCGAAGAGGTGTTGGCCGAGGCCGATTACATCGGCTCCACCAAGGGCATCATCGAGTTCACCGAGAAAAGCGATGCGCAGGATTTCATCGTCGTGACCATGGTGGGCGTGCTAAGGGAAATGGAGCTGCGCAATGCCGGTAGCGGCAAGCGCTTCCACTTCACGCGCCGGGTTCCGGTGTGCGAGAACATGACCACGGTAACGCTGCAGAAGGTAGCGGAATGCCTGGAGAACGACCGGTCCGGCGTGGAGGTGCCCGAAGAGTACCAGGCACCGGCCCGCAAGACCCTCGAGCTTATGCTCGAATACGCAGCACGGTAGGGAGCTGAAAATGGAAACCAAGGAAATAACCTGCGATGTCGTTATAGCTGGTTGCGGGGTTTCGGGGCTGTATGCGGCATTGAACCTTCCCTCGACGGCCAACGTTGTCATGCTGACCAAGACGGTGGTGGAG
>CAVDDI010000005.1:0-21481 GCA_963607675.1 bacterium
TCGATGAGCTGTGCGGCCTTTCCTTCCGCATTTCCTCGCATTCGTTTTACCAGGTGAATGCCGTGCAGACCGAGGTGCTGTACCGCTTGGCCCTGCAGATGGCACAGTTCACGGGCACGGAAACCGCGTTGGATGCCTACTGCGGCACCGGCACCATCGGCCTTGTTGCCGCCAAGGGCCTCCCCGAATCGCCCGAAGCGCATGCTGCGCACGTCATCGGCGTGGACAACGTTGCCTCCGCCATCAAGGACGCGCATGTGAACGCCCAGCATAACGGCATAGGGAACGCTGAGTTCGAAACAGGCGATGCCGGTGCGTTCATGGTTGGCCAGGCGAAGGCCGGCCGTAAGCTCGATGTGCTGCTCATGGACCCCCCGCGCGCCGGGGCAAGCAAGCAGTTCCTTGATGCCACGTGTCAGTTGGAGCCAGGGCGTATCGTGTACATCTCCTGCAATCCCGTAACGCAGCAGCGTGATGTGGCGTACCTTGTGCGCCGGGGTTATTCCCTTGACGCCATTCAACCGGTAGACATGTTCCCCCATACGCAGCATGTGGAGTGCATCTGCCGTCTAACGCGGGGGTGACAGGATATCCTGCCTGGTCAACAGTCCTTTTTCCCTTGCCTTTGCGGTGCAGGGGCCGTTTTACGGATTGCCGATCAGCGCTGCCTTGCCGCTGAAACGCGTTCGTTCGGATTATGTGAAGAACGAAATTTGTTTCTGAATCATAAGTTAGCTCAGTGGCACTATTGAGTAGAAGAAATCAGGAAAGCGCCTCCATTGCGGGGCGCTTTCTTTGTCCCTCTCTATAGCGGATTGGAGATGATGCAACGGATGGATAGATTCGGGTTCTGCCGCATGCTGTTCGAGGAAACGCGGTATATGAACATTGCCATCAAAGAAACCCTTTCAGGGGTTATCGAGCGCCATGGGCTCAACCACTTCCAAGCCCACTTGCTGGGCGACCTGCGCTCGGAAGACGGCCAGCCTATTCGGCAGCTTGCAGACCATATCTGCGTGAAGCCCTCGAACTTCACTCCGCTGCTGCATTCCTTGGAAGACTTAGGGCTCATCGAGCGCCGCCGGGACGAGAACGACAAGCGCTCGTACCGCATCTACCTTACCCAGGCCGGACGGGCGAAGTCGGAATCCATCGACAGGGAGTTCTCGCAGCTGTTCGGCGGCGAGAGCGCCGAGGCGGCCGAGTTGCAGAAACAGGTGCTGGAGGGGTTCGCCGCATTCAGGGAGCTTGCCGAAATGGGCAGCGCTCCTGCGCCCGGCCGTGGCCAGGCGCCCAACGAAGATTAACCAACCAACGAAAAGGACGAAATACATGGGACTCACCAGAAACCAGGTAGTGATAGTTGCCGTTCTGCTTGCCGGTGCCACCCTTGTGGTGCTGAACCAGACGCTTCTTTCGCCCGCCTATCCCTCCATCATGGCCGACTTGGCAGTGGATGCCACCACGGTGCAGTGGCTCACCTCTGCGTATTCTCTGGTGGAAGCGGTGGTCATCCCGCTTTCCGCTTATTTGGTGGGGCGTTTCCCCACGCGCAGGCTGTTCATCATCGGCATCTCGTTTTTCGCGGTGGGCTCGCTGTGTGCGGCGCTTTCGCCCTTCTTCGGCATCTTGCTGCTGGGGCGCGTGCTGCAGGCCATGGCCTGCGGTGTGGTTATGCCTATGGTGTTCACCGTTATCCTGCTCATCTTCCCGCGTGAGAAGCGCGGCCAGGCCATGGGCATCGTTTCCCTGGTCATCGGCTTCGCGCCGGCGGTCGGCCCCTCTGTTTCCGGTTTGCTGGTAGATTCCATCGGCTGGCGCGCGCTGTTTGTGGTGGTGTTCACGCTCGCGGTTATCATCGTGGTGCTCTCCGTTCTGTTCCTGAAGAGCTACGGCGAGTTCGAGCCCACCTCGTTCGACAAGCCCTCGGTTGCCCTGTGCTCGCTGGGCCTGCTTTCGCTGCTGTACGGCTTGGCCACCATCACCTCTACCTCCAACGTGCTTACCTCGGTGGCGCTCATCGTTGTGGGCGCGGTGCTGCTTACCTTCTTCGTCCGTCGTCAGCTCAAGTTGGAAGTGCCGCTGCTGAAGGTGTCGGTGCTGAAGAGCCATCGCTATGCAACCGCCGTCATCGTGGTTGCCATGTTGCAGGCCGCGCTGGTGGGCACGGGCGTGCTGCTGCCCATCTACCTGCAGAACCTGTTGGGCATCTCGGCGCTGGGTACTGGCCTTATCATGTTGCCGGGCGCTGTGATGGGTGCCATCATGGGCTACTTCGCCGGCCGCCTGTTCGACAAGCTGGGCCCGCGCCGCGTTATCATCCCCGGCGCTGCCATTGCCGCCATCGGCGGGTGCGGCCTGGTGGGTTTTGCCCTGGACACCCCGGTGCCGTTCATCATCTTCGTGTATACCTGCCTGGGCGTTGGCATGCAGGCCATCATGACGCCGCTTAATACCTGGGGCTTGAACTCGCTGGACAACCGCGTTATCCAGCATGCGAATGCTTTGCAGAACACGTTGAACCAGGTGGGCGCTTCGCTGGGAACCGCCATCCTGGTTTCCCTTTCGGCAACGTCGGCGTTCCTGTTCCCTGAAATGCCCGCGCTTGAGCGCTCCATGGCGGGCGACCGCATCGCGTTCGTGTTCACAGCGCTCATCATGCTCGCCATCCTGGTTATCGTGTTCACGGTGGTGCGCGACAAGGGTGCTGCGAAGAAGTCCGCGTCTTCGGTGGATGCCCTGCGCCTGCCCACCAAGGCAGACGACCATATCTCGGTTGACCTGGCCATGAACCGCGAGCCCTACTTCGTGCACGACACCGACACCATTCGCGAGGTGGCGCAGATCCTTGCTGCCAACAAGACTAGCGGTGTGCCGGTGGTTGACAGGCACAAGCGCGTGGTGGGCTTCATTTCCGACGGCGACATCATGAAGTACATCGGCCGCAGCGATGCTGCCGTGTTGGATGCCACGCTGATGCTGTACCGCGTGCCCGATAACGAGAATTTCATGCAGCGCATCACCGAGCTTATCGACCTGAATGTCATGCGCATCGCCACGAAGGGCGCTGTATCGGTGGAATCCGGCTCCGAGTTGGATGAGGCATGCCGCTTGCTGGCGGAAAAGCGCATCAAGAAGGCGCCCGTGGTGGATGGCAACGGCGTGCTGGTGGGCTCGCTTTCCCGTTCCGACATCATCCGTTCCACCATGGCGAACCTGGCTACCATCGAGGCTATGGCTGCAGAGGGGAAGGCCCAAACCGCCTAGGGCATGCCAGCAGGGATGCAAGGCTGTGCGTGCCAGTAGGGACGGTCCCTACTGGCACAGGCGCGCTGGCCGCTAGCCTTGCACTTGCTCAGCGAAGAACTGCTCGGCTATGCGTGCGCTTTCGGCGGCATCCTTGGCGTACCAGGTGGCTCCCATGGTATTGGCATAGTCAGGCGTTAGCACAGCGCCGCCTACGAAGGTCTTGGCGTCGGGCACTTGCTGGCGCAGGAGCTCGATGGTCTTCTCCATCGACTTCACGGTTGTGGTCATCAGCGCAGAAAGGCCGATGAGGCGTATGTCGTGCTTCAGGGCCGCATCGACCACCGTTTGCGGGTCCACATCGCGCCCAAGGTCCATCACGCGGTAGCCGTAGTTTTCCAGCAGCATCTTCACGATGTTCTTGCCGATGTCATGGATGTCGCCTTTCACGGTGGCAAGAATGATGGGCTTGTCTTCGGCCTGCTCGTTGCTACCGCTGGCCGCCATGTGCGCCTTAACCACATCGAAGCCCACCTTCACCGCTTCGGCAGAAGCCATCAGCTGGGGTAGGAAGAACGTGCCTTTGTCGAAGCGCACGCCCACTTCGTCGAGCGTGGGAATGAACAGGCCGTCTATCAGGTCTAATGCATCGTGATTGGCAAGAAGCTCTTCCGTTGCCTGCTTCATGGGCTCTTTGCGCCCGGCGATGATGAGGTCTTGGATGGCCGCAGCCTGAGCCTTCGCATCGGCAAGAGATTCGGGGATGGGCAGCACGCTTGCGGGCTCGGTGGCAGTTGCGGCGGTAGGGGCTGTGCCCGCAACGCTGCTGGCGAGCGAGGCCAAAAGCGCATTGCCGTCTGCGGCGCCGCCGGTTGCCTGGGCTATGAGCGCCAAACCCTGCGCAAGCTTCTCCTGATCCACATCAAGGCCGGGCTTCGCATCGTACGGATCGTCGTTTTCGTTGCAATAGTCGATGTAGGCGACCGAGCCTTCGTCTTGCCGGTTGATAACGCGGTAGCAGCGCACCACATCGCGGTAGCGGGCAGCATTGGGGTTGATGATGGGCAAGTCCAGCCCGGCACCGAATGCGGCGGAAAGGAAGTTCGAGCTCATAAGGTTGCGCTGGGGCAGGCCGAAGCTGATGTTGGAAACGCCGAGCGCGGTGCGCACGCCCAGATGCTCCTTGCAGAGCTTGATGGCATCCAGGATGGCGCAGGCTTCCTTCTGGTTGGTTGCCACGGCCATGGTAAGGCAGTCGATGACGATGTCGTGCGCGGGAATGCCGTACGCGGCGGCTTCGTTCACGATCTTCTGCGCAATGGAGAAACGCTCTTCTGCGGTGGGCGGTATGCCTCCTTCATCCAGGCACAGGCCGATAACGCAGCAACCGTACTTCGCCGCTATGGGCAGCACGGCATCCATATTCTCTTGTTTGCCGTTCACAGAGTTGATCAGGGGCTTTCCGCAGTACAAGCGGCAGGCGCGCTCCAGCGCTTCGGTATCGGATGAGTCCAGCACCAGCGGCAGGGTCACGCACGATTGCAGCTTCTGCACTGCGGCAACCAGCACGGCTGGCTCGTCGATCTCGGGCAGGCCCACGTTCACATCCAGCAGGTCGGCGCCCAAATCGCGCTGGGTAACCGCTTCGCCAACCAGGTAATCAAGGTTGCCTTCGCGCAGCGCTGCCTTCAGCTTGGGCTTGCCGGTGGGGTTGATGCGCTCGCCGATGATGCCCACCTCATGGGTGCCTTCGTGAAGCACCACAGCCTGCTGCCCGCTGGTGATGATGCAGTCGTTGGCAACGGTACGCCCTGCGGGCACGCCTCGGCGTTTCACGCAGGCGGCAACCTGGGAGATCATTTCGGGCGTGGTGCCGCAGCAGCCGCCTACCAGGGACACGCCCACCTCCATGATGGCATCCATGGCCTGGGCGAACTCTTCGGGGGTGATGTCGTAGATGGTTTCGTCGCCTTCCATGCGCGGCAAGCCTGCGTTGGGCTGGATAAGCACCGGCACCCGGCTGAAGGCGGCAAGCGTCTTGGCGAACCCCAAGGCTTCCGCCGGCCCCAGCGAGCAGTTCATGCCCACAGCGTTCGCCCCCATGGCGGAAAGGGTTGCGGCGGCAACCTCGGGCGGGGTACCCAGGAAGGTGCGGCCGTCTTCCTCGAAGGTCATGGTTACGAATGCGGGCAGGTGGGAATGCTCTTTCGCCGCCAGCAGAGCAGCGCGCGCCTCGGAAAGGTCGGAAAGGGTTTCCAGCAGGATGATGTCGCACCCTGCGGCAACGGCGGCATCTACCTGCTCAGCGAACAGGTCGTATGCCTCTTCGAAGGATAGCGTTCCCATGGGCTGCATCAGTTCGCCGATGGGACCGATGTCGGCAACCACATAGGACGCCCCGGCAGCGCGGACGTTTTCGGCCGCTGCTTGGAACACTTCTGCCACCGTGGCGCGGCCTTCCAGCTTGTGGCGGTTCGCGCCGAAGGTGTTGGTGCTGATGGCCTGGGCGCCCGCAGCAACGTAGGCGGCATGGATTGCGCTCACCTCGGCGGGGTGGCTCAGGTTCAGCAAGTCGGGTACCACTCCGGCGCCAGCAAGGCCCGCGGCCTGCAGCATGGTTCCCATTCCGCCGTCGTGGACCAGGAATTCCTTCCCGCGTAGCGCAGCCTCTAAGCGCGCGTCTTTTATCTGCAGCCCTGAAAGGGCATCGAAGCGGTTAGCGATGCTGGTTGCCATAGCAGGTTATTCCCTTCTCTAGATACGAGCAGTATTCGCGTGCGATGCAGTCTTGGCAAGGGGTGCGCCCGGTGCTGGGCGGCGGGGCGTCGAAAAGGCCAACGATGGCGGTGATGCTCTTCGCCGGGGTGAGCAGCAGGCTTTGCCCTACGGTGATGCCCAGCCGCCTGCGGGCATCGAGCTCTTGGATGAACTGGGGTTGCACGGCAAGGGGTAAATCGCCGTAGCCGGGGCTGAAGCGCATGCGGGCATGCAGGCCTGCCTTGGCTGCCTCGGCCGCGATGTCGTCTTGCGCAGCCTGTGCCACGTCTTCGATGAGCGCGTTGCAGCAGGCATCGAAGAGCATGGCATCAAGCGGGCTGGTGGCTGAAAGGACCCGCAGCGTTCGCTCGCTTTCTGCCCCTAGCGTGGCGGCTAGGCAGGCGGCGAAGCGGGCGCCTTTCAGGTGGACGTTTATGTTCTTCCCCTCGAACACCAAGCTGCTTTGGCGAAGCGCTACCAAGGGCCGCTTCCTCCAGCGGCAGCGCTCTTCATCGAGCGGGAACACGCGCCAGGTGAAGGCCGGGTCAAGGCCTTCCTCGCAGCGCTTCGCCATCTGCTCCAGGCGCTCTGTAAGCGATTCGTCTATAGCCTGGCCGGTGTAGCCCAGGTAGCGCAGGGCTTCCTTCTGGCTCACCTTCGGCTTTGCGTGGGCCTTTGCACGCAGGGTACACAACGCAAAACGAGGCACGGTGTTGCCCGCGCCTCGGGAGTTGTGCTGCTCTGTGGCGTTAGTGGGTTCCATCAGCTCCAGGAGTCCCTGAGCAGCGCCATGCACTGTTGGGCGATTTCCGGCTTGTTCATGGTGTACAGGTGCAGGCCGTCTACGCCATGGTTGGCCAGGTCGATAAGTTGGTCGGCGGCGTATTCTATGCTGGCCTTGCGCAGCGATTCGGCGTCGTCGGCATAGCGGTTCAGGATCTTCACGATTTTGCCAGGCAGGGAAACGCCGCACATGAACACCATGCGCTGCACCTGCTCTTTGCTCATTACGGGCATGATGCCGCAGGAGATTGGCGCGGTTACACCGGCGGCCTGAGCCTTGTCCCAGAATCGGTAGAAGCACTCGTTGTCGAAGAACAGCTGGGTGATGAAGAAATCAGCCCCGGCATCCTGCTTGGCCTTCAGGTACTTCAGGTCTTCATCGAGATCCATGACCGTTGGGTGTGCTTCGGGGTATGCTGCGGCGCCTACGCAGAAGCCGCGTTCCTTCAGCAGGGGAATGAGGTCGGTGGCGTGCTTGAAGCGAGTGCTGGGGGTTTGCCCCTCAACGAGGTCGCCGCGAAGGGCAAGCACGTTTTCGATGCCCTTCCCCTTCAGGTCGTCCAATGCGGCGGCGATGGTTTCCTCGCTTGCGTTTGAGCAGGTAAGGTGCGCCATTGCCGTCATGTCAAGCTCGTCTTGGAGCATGCCGGCGATTTCGCTGGTGGCGTTGGAGTTCTTGCTTCCGCCTGCAGAGTAGGTCACGGAAACGAAATCGGGGTGCAAATCAACCAGTTTGCTTGCGGTTTCGCGCGCTGCATCGTTGGTGAGGACGCCGCGGGGCGGGAATATCTCGAACGAAAGTGCGGGGCGTTGGTTGTTCGCCTTCGCGCGTTTGAATGTGGTGATGATCTTCTTCATGGATCCGATTATAGAAGCCCACCTTTCCTGCGCGTTTGGCGTTCTGGCGAACTGCTATACCGATGGCTGAGGGTTGCCTATCGGCTTTCGCTATAGCAGGGCGAATTTGCGCTTTATGCGGTCGAGCTTCCTTTTCCAAGGCAGGTAGAGCACGCTGAGGAACAGTACGGTGGCAATGCTGTGCACCAGGTCAAGCGGGAGGCCGGCCAGGTAAGCTGCCAGCGCGCCCTGCCAGGTTACGGGCACCAGGAATGCCACGATGTACCAGCTGTTCAGGATGAACCCGTAGAACAGCCCGGAAAGGAAGCCGTAGCACAGCAAAACCGCTTTGCCCAGGCTTGGCGAGTGGGGCTTGGCAGGGTTTTCGTCCAACTCGAACACGCCGGTTTGCGCCAATACGCCGGCGATATAGCCAACCAGCCCCCAGGCGTACATCTGCCAGGGAGTCCAAGGGCCTTGGCCGAAGAAGAAGTTCGAGCACAGCGCCGCAAGCGCTCCCACCATGAAGCCGCTGTGCTTGCCGAACACCGCGCCGGCGATGATGCAGATGGCGCTTACCGGCTTGAAATCGGGGATGGGGGCGAACAGGATGCGTCCGGCTGCCGCTAGTGCCCCCAACGTTGCCGTGGGCACGATCTGGCGCAGGGCAGGTCTGCCGGCTTCGAACCCGCAGAGGAACACGGCAACGGCCGCACACCCCACCAGCAGGGTAAGAAGCCCCGACTGCTCTAGCTGCAGCAGAGCACAGGCTGCCAGCGCCGCCACGGGGGCAACCAGCGCAACCGTTTCCACGGTTCCGCGCAGGATCTTGCTTGGCTGGGAGCTCATCGCGCTTCCCATTCCCGGGTGAAGGTGTTCTCGGTTGCGCGGTAGAACAGGTTGCCGCCGAAGAACGCGTCGGGTGCTTCGGTGCAGGCATCTTCGCCGTCGAAGAGCATGGTTATGGCGTCGGCGGTGCAGGCGGCAAACGAAAGGTCGTGCGTTGCCAGCAGGATAGTGGTTCCCTCGACGGCAAGCTTGCGCAGAAGGCGGCCAACTGTGACTTTGGTTTCGGCATCCAGCCCTTTCGTGGCCTCGTCGCACAAGAGCAGCTTCGGGCGGGTGAGCAGCACTTTCGCGAAGGCCAGCAATTGCTGTTGGCCGCCGGAAAGGTCGTAAGGATGCGTGCCTTCGTGGCCGTTCAAGCCAAGCCGGGAAAGCATCTCCTTCACATCGGCATCCGTGTACCCGCAGGTGCGCTGCCATTCGCGAAGCTCTTCGGCAACCGAGTCACATACAAACAGCGCCTTCGGGTCTTGCGGTATGAAGCCCTGACATTCCTGCAGCGGCGAATGGACTTTTCCTCGTTCGGCGCGCAGGGTGCCCGCGGTAAGCGCCAGCAGGGTGGATTTGCCGCAGCCGTTGCCGCCCACCACCGCGTGGACCGTTCCCGGTATAACCTCCAGGTTGCAGCCCCTTAGCACGAAGGGCTCTTTCCTTTGGTAACGGAAGGCAACGTCGGAAAGGCGCAGGGCGGGTTTGCCGGGCGTCTTCGGGGAGGCTTCGCGAGCGGCGGATGGGTTGAGCGCCCGAAGATGGGGCAAGGGCTGTTCGGTGAGGTTGCCTTGTTTCAGCTCCAGGCACTGCGTGGCGTAAGGGGAAAGCAGCTCGGGCGAATGGGTGGCGGCCACCACAGTTATGCCCAGCTCGCGGTTGATGCGGAACAGCGCATGGGCAAGCGAATGCGCGGCAACAGGATCCAGCTGGCTGGTGGGCTCGTCCAGCAGCAGCATGCGCGGCGCACACGCCAAGGCGCTGGCTAGGGCAAGCAGCTGTTTCTGCCCGCCGGAAAGCGAATCGGTGCTTTGGTGCAGCCAGCTGTTCATGCCGAAGAAATGCGCCACCTCGGCCACGCGCCGGCGCATGGCATCTTGCGGGGTGGCCAAGTTTTCCAGCCCGAAAGCCAGCTCGTGCCAGGGCTCCGAGCACACTATCTGGTTGTCGGTGTTTTGCGCCACGAAGCCCACCGTACAGGCCGATTCTCGCGTGCCCAGCTCGGCTACGTTGCGTCCGAACAGCCGGATAGTCCCCGTGCGTGTGCCCGTCGGGGCCAGCTCGGGCTTGCAGTTGCGCAAAAGGGTGGTTTTCCCGCAGCCGGTTTTCCCAGTGATCAGCGTGAAGCTGCCTTCTTCCAGCGCCAGGGTAAGGGGGCCTATCAGGGGGTGCGGCTCTTCACCGTTCGGTGCGGGGTAGGCGAATGCGAAGCGGTCGAATTCCAGGGCAGTGCTCATCGGCGTACCTTTCCGAGCAGTTCCAGAACCAGGGGAAAGCATAGCAGGGGGATGGTTGCGCCAACCAGGGGGCTGGCAAGCGTGCCATGCAGGGAGGGGAAGAAGCCGAAGTCTTCCACGAGTATCCATGAGGAAGCTGCGGCTGCTGCGGCGAACAGCGCCAGCATGGCAAGCAGGGCGCCATCGCGCGCACGGAAGCGTTGCCTTTGGAAGGTGGTGCGCTTGCGGGTGGCGCCCCATCCGCGGCAGCGCATGGAATCGGCTGCTTCCAGGGAATCTTCCATGCTCCAGCCCATAAGAGTGGTTACCGTGCGCAGCTGGTCGGAAAAGCGCGCGCGGCGGGGGTGCTTGGATTTCTTGGGAGAAGGTTCGGCGCGAGCGGCAGTGCAGGCTCCCAAGGCCGCATTGATGGTGTGGCCGCGGCGCACGAAGCGGGGTATCAGGCGCATAACCATGGACAGCATCAGCCCAACGGTTGGCAGCATGCGTCCTAGGGCGCCCATCACCTTGTCGGAGCCCAGCACCGCATCGGCGTTGGCGAACCACTGCATCACGCATACCAGCAGCAAGGCCATGGTTGCGGCGTTGGCATAGCCTTCGGCATAGACGGCTTGGGTGCCGATGCGGAACAGCTCTGTGGTACCGGTGGAGCTGAACAGGGGGTTGACAGCCACGATGATGGCGACCAGCGGCAGCTGCCATGCCAGCGACTTCGCCACGGTGCCGCCGCTTCTGAGCCATATGCCGTACAAAAGCGCTGCTGCGAACGAGATGGCCAGCAGCAACGGATGCGGGGCGGCCATGGCAAGAACCAAGACCGCCCCGAAATAGGCAAGTGCGATGCTGGGGTGCTGGGCGTCGAAGGCGGTGGGTTTCATCTACACCACGTAGTACCAGGAAACGCGGTCGCCGTCTTTCAGGACGTACTTTCCGCAGGAAACGTTCGGGGCGGTGCCGTTCACGGAGTACATCCATCCGCTGCTTCCGCCGTATTCGAATTCCGCCAGCCCGCCGATGGCGCTCACGTATATGCCGTATTGGCTGCTCTTCGCGGTCACGGAAAGCCCGGTAGCGCATAGGGCGTCGTAGGCGGTGGCGCCCTTCTCGAACGTGGGGGCGGCGCTGCCCGAAACGCGCCCATCAGCAGCGTTGCTGGAAACGGAGACCGATACGGTTACGGTGTCGGTCTCCGTGCCGCCCTGACTGCCGGAAGAACCGCTGCCCGATTGCCCGCTGCCAGAAGAATCGGTGCCGTTTTGGGGGGACGAGCTGTTGTTGTCGTTGGATCCACCGCCGTTGGACGACCCGCTGCTTGGCGAGTCCCCGTTGCCGGCGCTGGCGTTATCCTGCGAAGAAGAGCCGCTTTCGTTGCTGCTGCCCGCTTCGCTGCCGTCGGCCGAAGTGCTTTCCTCGGACGAAGCGGCGTTTTGCTGTTGCTCCTGCTCCGCGGCCTGTTCTTCCTGCTGGCCAGCAAGCTCGCTTACGGCACCAGGAGCTGCCAGGGCGAATGCCGAGATGCCGATGATGCAGCAGCACGCAAGGGATATAACGCCAAGCGCTATCTTGTGCGCACGGGTAAGTTTTTTCGGGTCTTGCTCCATGGCTTCGGCCTAAAGGTTCCGGCGGCGCAGCAGGTATATGCCCACGCCGACAAGGCCGGCGCAGCCGATGACAATGCCTGCTATGGGTAGCCAGGGAACCTGCTGCGTTTCGTTTCCGCCGGTAGTATCCGAGGCGGCGTTCTTGGCAGAAGATGCGCTGGCGGAAGTGCCCAAGCCAACTTCATTGCCCGTGCTGTTGCCACCGCTGCTGGCGGTTTCCGCCGAGGCCTTGCTAACGTTCAATGGCGTTTTTGCTGCTACGGATTCGCCGCCGGATTTATTGGGAGACGAGCTGTTGTTGCCGCCGTCGGACTTGCCGTCGTTACTCTCATCGTTCGGATCGTCTTCCTGCTCCTGGTTTCCCTTGCCGTCTTCATCATCGGACGAAGAGACCTTGGCCAAAGCGAACAGCGTGCCGGAGTCGTTGGTCCAGTACAGCGAGCCGTCAGAGCCCATGGTGATCGACTTCGTGCAGTAATTTGCCGCATCGCCTGTGGCGTCGAAGAGCTTGGCGGCTGCATTGGTTTCCAGACAGTACACCCAGGCTCCGCCGCCGCTGGTGTAGCTGGGGTAGTCTCCCTCCGCGCCGTTGCAGGTGAAGTACGCATAGGTTTTGCCGTCGGCTGCCTTGGCAACCAGGGGCGTGCTCTTCACTTCGTAGGGAAGGGCGACGGATTGCTTTACCTGCAGAGTTGCCGCGTCGATAACGCTCAGCGATCCTTTCCAATCGGCGCCGATGCCGCCAACGAACAGGTTGCCCTCGAAGAGCGTTGCCGTGCTGGTGCTCTTGGCGGCGAAGCTGACGGAGCCTGATTCGGAAAGGCTGCCATCTGCGCCGACGGCGATCTGGTGCAGGGTGCCGTCGTTGGTAACGACATAGGCTTTGGTTCCTGCGCTGTTGGCGATAACGGTAGAACGGATGGCCGAGGAGAGCTTCAGCGTTGAAACGGTCTTGCCCGTTGCCGGGTCAACGGCGCTAAGGGTGCCGGCGTCGTTGCCGTATACCAGCACGTTGCCCACCTTGCAGGCACCGGCCCAGTAGAAGCCCGTTGCGGTTTCCTCGTTCGCCCATACTCGTTCGCCGGTTAGGGCATTAAGGGCGAAGAACGTGCCCGTTGCGGCCATGTAGCTGGGATCGAGCGAATTGACGGTGCCGGTGAACACCATGCCGCCAGATGCGGTTACGGTAGAAACGTTCTGAGCGCCCGACGCAATGGCATCTGATACCCACATAGCTTTCATTTCACTTGCGGAAACGCCCTGCAGACGCCCGTTGGAAAGAGGGATGACGATGATGCCATCGGTGTATACCATGCGGCAGGTGTAATCGATGGGGCCGAACAGCTGCAAGGATGCGGTCTCTTTTCCCTCGGAGTTAAGGCAATGCAAGGTTGCCGCCCCTTCTCCGTATGCCGAAGAAGCAATATAGAGGGAGTCGCCGATGGTAAGCACTTCGGAAAAACTGGTGCTATAGGCAGGTCCGAAGCTCTTTTTCCATTTAAGGCTTGCATCGCTGCTGGAAGTAGGGGCGGAAGTCACCGTGCTGGTGTTGCCGTTGCCCTTGACGTACGAAGTGGTGTCGTTTTCCCCTGCGGTATCAGGATGGGGGGTGTTCGGGTCGATGGGGTAGTCGCCTGTGCCGTCGTCGTACTTGGTGTCGGGGCTCTTGTAAGAGGTTAGGTTGAGCTCGTAGGAAAACCCGCTGTTGTCGATGGTGGTTCCGTTGAGCCCGGTGGTGTCCCAGTTCCCGTTGATGGTGCTGGACCAATAAGGGTCGAAGGTTGCGGGCTGCGCATACTCGACGCCCTTGATGGTTATGCTGTTCGCATAGTAGGACGTATATCCTTCATAAGGTTCGCCGTGGCCGTAAGCATCGATGTATCCCTGTTTCTTGGCAAGGTTCAGCAGATCTTCGACCGTTTTGCCTTTTTCGATATCGAAGGTGTGGGAAACCAGCACCGTGCCATACACGCTGATCTTCAACGTTGCCGAAACGGTGTTTGCCTGGGGCTCACCTTCGTCATTGGCGGATACGCTGCTGAGTTCGGCTCCGTTAGGGCTTGTGGTGTCGGAGGGGTTGTTCTTGGTAGCCGAAGAGCTGGGGTCCTGGCCCCCATCGTCGTTGCTGGAAGCTGCGTTGCCCTGTTCGTCGGCCGATTTACCTGGCGTTTCGTTGCTTGCTGGGGCGGCCTGTTCCGCCATGGCATCGGAATCGGCGGTAGGCTGTTCGCCTGCCAGGGCCAGGCCGGGGGTTAGGGTGGTGGCCAGCACGATGGCCATGAACAGCGCCAGGGCACGCTGCGCCATGCCGCGGATGCGGCTTTCCTCGTTGCTCAAGAGAGCTCCTTTTCGTCCAGGGCGCAGGCCGGCAGGTATTCCGACTTGATCGGGCCATGCCCGAAGTTACGGTTACTGGTATAGCGAAGGATTCGCACCCTCATTCCCCTGCGGCGTTCAAGCACCTGCGCCGAAGCGCAGCCAGCCGTTGCCAGAAATATGTGCCGCACATTATAGGCGCGCCGGCGGGGCCGCTGCAAACGAAACCCCGCACCAGGCAGGGGTCGGCTTGGTGCGGGGAGCTAAAGGAGGAGTCTGGGTTGTTGGCCGTGGGCTGGCTAGGCTTTTGCCGCCTCGCCTTCCTTTGCCAGGGTTTCGATGGTGGCAAGGTTCGCCATCGTGGCGCGGATGATATCCGATCGGGAAAGCGATCCGATAAGCACGCCTTCGCTGTTCACCACCGGCATCTTCTTGATGCTCTTTTCGGCCATAAGCTGGCACGCCTCGTCGAGCTCCATGCCCGATTGCGCCGAAACGGCGTCCTTCGTGGCGATGCGCATCACGTTTAGGTCGATGAGGTCAGTTACGCGCTGCATGAAGTTCTCGTTGTCGGGCACGCGGTACAGCATGAGCGACCCATCGAGCACGGCGGTGTCGTTCCTGCCGATGTACTTCATGATGTCGCCGTCGGAAATGAAGCCCACCACTTTCTTGTCTTCGTCTACCACCGGAACGCCGCTGGTCTTCTTCGCCGAGAGGATCTGGGCAACCTCGCGGATGGTGTCGGTGCTGTGCACGAAGTAGGGCTCGCGGTTCATGGCAAGGTCAACGGCAATATGATCATCGGCCTTGGTGGGGATGCGCAGGGCATCTTCCTGGGAAGCGGGTTTGGCGGCGCCCTTCTTGTCGCGCACCACGAAGATCACGATAAGCAGCACGATGATCATCAGCGCTGCGGTGAACGCGAAGGCGATGCGGTCGCCGGCCATGGTCTGCTCGGCGGTTCCTATATCGGGGAACAGGAACACCGAGGTTGCCGAAAGGGAAACCAGGATTGCGGTGCCCAGCGAGGCACCCACCTGGTTGGTGGTGTTCTGCAGCGAGTTGGCGTGCTGGATAACGCGGTTATCCAGTGAGTTCAGCCCCCAGGTGTTCAACGGCGTCATGATGGCCTGCATGCCGATGCCCAGAAGGGTGTACACAACGATGATGTAGGCCAGGGAGGAATCAAGCTGGAAGCCTACCAGGCCGCATCCGCCGATGGCGGCAACCAGGGCTGCGGGGATGATGACGCGGCGCGGGCCCTTCTTGTCGAACATCTTGCCGGCAACATAGCCCATGATGGCGCCCAGCACGGCACCCGGCAGCATGATAAGGCCGGTGCCCAGGGCGGAAATGCCCATCAGGTTCTGCAAGTAGATAGGCAGCAGCACGCCGATGCCCACCAGTGCTGCCTGCAGCATGGCCACGATTATGACGGCGGTGCGGTAGTTTCGCGCGGAAAGTACGGTAACCTTCAGCAGCGGTACCTCGAGCTTAAGCTGTCTGCGAACAAAGAACGCCAGCAGCACGATGCCGATGACGATAAGTGCCACCGAGGTAAGCACATTGCTAGTGGAGGTGATGGTGGAAAGGCCGTACAACAGGGAAAGCAGGCCCAGCAGCACCAGCACAACCGAGGGCTTGTCGAAGGAGGTGGGCTCGAAATTGCCGTAGCTTTCCAGGAAGATGCAGGCGCAGACAACGATGATGGCGGCAAGGATGAACACCATCACGAACAGGAAGCGCCAGCCCACGGAGTCTACCAGCAGGCCGGAAATGGAGGGGCCCACTGCCGGTGCGAAGCCGATGACCAGGGAAACGATGCCCATGGCTTGGCCGCGCTTCTCACGCGGGAAGATGACCAGGACCACAGTGAACACCATGGGCATTACCACGCCGCAGGCGGCAGCCTGCAACACGCGGCCCAACAGCAGCATGCCGAATACGGGGGCAAGCGCCGCGCAAAGCGATCCGATGGCGAACAGCGAAAGGCCGAAGATGAACAGCCTTCGCGTGGGGAAGCGGCCCACCAGGTAGGCGGAAAGGGGGATGATGATGGCTTCCACCAGGGAATATGCCGAGGTGAGCCACTGGACGGTAGAGGCATCTACGGCAAGGTCGGCCATGATGGAGGGAAAAGCGGGGGAAAGAAGCGTCTGGTTCAGCACGGCGATGGTTGCGCCGGCAATCAGAACCACGACGATAACCAGTTGTTTTCGGGTAATGCCCATATAGGTTCCTTTCTTCTAGGGTTTTTGCTTCGGGTGCGCGAGAATAAGAAAGCGCCCCCTCTAGGGAAGCGCTGAATAGCTTCGCCGGCTCTGCGCGCGTGTGGCGGCACGCGGAAGGCTCAAGCCTCGCCCGCCCACGTCAGTGGGCGCTCTCGGCTTTCACGTTCCGCGCACTTGCCACGCACGCACAGGACAAGACGGCCTTAATCAGCGCTTCCCTAGGGGCGCGTCCTCCGCTATGTGCAGTGCATATAGTAATGAAATATAATTATCTAATAGAACGAACTCTCGCCTATTTCATAATGCGAACATATTTCAACGCCGTGTTCGGTTTAGCAAGCCGCCCGACCTGCCGACTTTAATGCGCTTTTCGTTTTTTAGAACTCTTTAGAGGTATTTAGAACAATTAAGAACTATTTAGAACTATTTAGAAGAGTTAAGAAGGGGCGCAGCGTGGTTGCTGCGCCCCGGTTCGCTTGCGGCTTCTGTGCCCGTCTGCTTAGAGCCTGCTTAGCAGGGTTCGTTTGAGGGTGCGTTTGCGTAGGGTTCGTTGGGCTGCTGCTGCGGCGGCGCAGGTGGCGGCCAGGAATGCAGCTAGGTTGAGTGCGGTGCTTGGATTGACAAGGTCTTCTGTTTTGGGAAGCTTGCTGGCGATGGCTTCGCCTATTGCTTCACTGACTGTTTCCACCTTGTTGGTGGACTGCACCACCGAGTCCTTGTCGTCATCATGAAGCTCCAGGTCGCGGTGCGTGTCTATCTCGGCATTGTTCCACAGTTCCACTTCGCCGGGCTCGAGTGCGGCTTCGGTGGCCTGCATGGTCAGCACGGCGGGGGCGTAGGCTACCTCGGTAGAGCCCTCGGTATGGGTAAGGCCGGTTGCATCATGCAGGTTGAACGTTTCGCGAGCTTGTCCAAGCTCGGTAAGGTCGTGCGCGTCGTAGCGGTTGGAGCGCTTCCAATCCAGGGAGTCTTGCTCGTTGGTGCCGAAGCCCTCTTCAACGCGGCCATGCTCGAAGGCGAAGGCGGTGATGTACTCGCCTTCCTGCAGGTTCAGGTCTGCCACCTTCAATTCGTCGGGCTGCAGGGTGGAAACGTTCGTTTTCCAAACCTGCCATCCAGTGAAGTCGTGGATGCGCTTGTCGGTGGGGTTGGCATCGCTGTAGGGGTTGGTTGAGCAGGCGTTCACGGTTATGCCATTGCTGTTGCCAGAGCCTTGGGTATCGCTGCCGCCTTGGCTGTTGGTGCTGTTGGCAGTGTTGCCCGAGGCATCAGCCTCCTCTGCGGTTGCCCCGTTGCTCTCGGCCGATCCAGGTTCGGTTGCGCTCGAGCTGGACTCGCCGCCAGCGCTAGCTTCGGCTGATGCCTTCTTGTCACGCTCGTCGTCGAGGTTGGTGCGGTACCACACATTCATCTTGCCGTCGTAATCCTCGAAGCTCACCGGGGTGGTAAGGCTTACCAGGTTGGCAAGGCCCTCTTCGGCGCAGGTGAGCGTGTCGGTCATGGTGAACTCGTCTACCCAGGTGTTCGAGGTTGAGCGGTAGTCGATGGTGTAGGAATAGGTGCCGTCATCGTCAAGGAGCGTTTCGCGCTTGTCCACCTCGCCGGAGATCTCGATCTCCTTGAAGCTGTTGTCCACCGTGCCTACGTCGAGGGTGGTGTTGTTGCGGCTGATGGTAACGGTGAAGTGGGCCAGCTCCTGAGCTCCTTCATTGGCCTTGCAGGGCTGCTCGTCGATGTCGTAAGTGTCGAAAGGCAGGGCTCCCAGGGCGTCGTCCACCTTCGCCGTAGACCCTTTGGCATCCTTTTCGAACCAGACGCCGTCCGCCGAGCTTTCACCGGCATTGGTGCGCTGCGAATGAGGCGCCCAGCTTGCAGCGGTGCTTGCCATGCCGTTCTCATCGGTTACCAGCGTGTGCGATTCCCCAGTAGTGCGCGAGGTGATGGTGAAGGGCACGTTGGCCAGGCGCTCCATGCTGCCGTTCTTCGCTTTGGTGAAGGAAAGGTCGCCGCGGATCACCTGCTCGCTCAGCGAAACCGGCTCCCAATCCGAAATGTGCTCAGCGGTACCCGACGCAGCAAGGCCTACCACAATAGGGGTCTCGTTCAGCAAATACCCCGTCGGAGCCTGAACCTCCTCTATCACCACGCAGCCAAGGGGCAGCACGATGCTGCCCTGCGTATCGTGGTAGAAATCGTCACCTTCAACCAGGTGCTCTGCATCCAGCTTCACGTTGCCGTCGGAATCGCTTTTCAGCAGCCAGCTGCGCTTAGGCGTGCCCAACGATGCGGCGATGCTTTTCGCCTGTTGGCTATCCTCGCCACCCAGAAGGCCAAGGGTGCCGTTGGCAGCTCCCGTTTCTGCTGGGTCTTTGTCGTAGTAGCTCAGTCGGTACCGTGCGCCTTCCAGGGTTGCGGAGCCCATGGGGTAGGGCGTTGCCGTTTCGGCATCTTTTTTCTGACCTGCGATGGTTATAAGCGAGCATTGGGGCGCATCGGATACGTTGACGGTTGCCGTTTGTCCCGATTCCACCGCTGCACTCGCGTCTTGCCCAAGAGCGTAACCCTTGGGCGCCTTTTCCTCGTGAATGGTGTACGTTCCCACTGGCAGAAGCGGGCTTTTGGCGGTTTTGCCGGTGGCGTCGGTGGAAAGCTCTGCCACCCGCGCCCCTTCCTGGTTGTACACGCCGAACACTGCGCCTTCCAAGCTGTAGCAGCTGTTGTCGCTGTTTATCCCCGGATTCAGCGATTCCTTGCTCACCTCAAGGTAGCCTCCGAAGCTCTTCTTCACCACGGCCTGCATATATACCGTTTGATAGCCGATGAGCCCCAGGTTGTTGCGCGGGCCGTCGGGCGTGGCGGCATCGGGCGGCGTGATGTCCACGTCGTAGACAACCTCGCCGGCTTCCACATTCACTTCTTTCAGGGTTGCCACATAGTCGGCCCAAACGTAGGAAGGAGCTGCGGCGCTGGGGAGCGAGCACGAGCCGGTTCCCGAGTAGCCTTCCAGCCCGCCGGTGAACCCGGAAACGCTGAACTGGGCGGGGTGCACGCTCCAGGTTGCCCCGATATAGCAACGGCCCGAAAAGCTCTTCTCTATGCCTTCGGTGGGGTCGGTTGGCTCCACCTTCGATGGGTCGGAAACGCGGAATTGGGCATATACACTGGTGGAGCTTTTAACTGGAGCCTGAAAATCGAAGGCATCGTTGGTGGTGGCATCCATCCAGCGCACGAATTCCCAACCCTCTTTGGTGGGCGTTGCCGGTTCGCTTCCATAGGCCTGGGCGAACGACTTCCCCTTCGGCACGCTGACTGAAAGGTCCTTCGTCTTGCCATCGTTGAACGAAACGGCAATCTGGTAGTCGGCGGCAACGAAGGTGCCCGTTACCGTGATGCTCTTGGTAACCGGCGTGGTGAACCAGTCGAACTCATTGCCGTCTTCGGTGTGCCAAACAAGCCTCAAGCCTTCCGCCTGCCTCTGTTCCACAAGCGTGGCCAGCGGCTGTTTTCCGCTGGCGTCGGTCATGAAGCATGGGTCGGCCTTGACGGGCTTGCCTAAGGCGAAGTCGATGCCCGAATCGAGCGTTGGCAGCGTTCCGTTGTAGCCTTCCACCTGGATGGTGATGAGCGCCGCCTCGGTATTTTCGTCTTGCGCCTGGGCAAGACGGGGCAGGGTGCTTGCCATCACAAGCGCCACCACAGCAAGCAGCGCAAGGGCCAGATGCAGGCTTTTGCGTATGCGCAAGGACGCCGCCATGCTGTGGGCTGAAGCGCGCGCCAGTCCCTCCGGCCCGTTGCTGCCCCTTTCCCGCCATGCATTCTTGCCGGCTTGCCTTCCTTCCAAGGGCTTGCCTTCTCCGCAGGCCGGCATCCCCTTCTTCGACCATCTGGCCATAACCGCCTCCAATTCATCGGATTCCATTCCCTGCAAGCGTGGCAGCTGTTCCTTAAATGAAAGGGAAGGGCATGCGAAGGGGCGCGCAAGCCGATGCGAAATAGATCTCAAACGGATGCGAAAATCGCAATTCCCACAGCTTTCTGGGAATTGAATGGCAACCTCATTGGTTTTCGGTCTTCCGGAAAACAGGGGTATTCATCAGGCTCTTTATGATTCCGGCCATTCAATTCCCGAAAACTTGGCACATTTTCCGATTTAATTATTGACAATGCCTACAGACTTAGTAGGATTTGAGTCAAGAAAAGGGATCGATGCGAAAGGCATCGGGCAAGCCTGCAGGGCGCGGGCGGAAAGAAGGAACCATGGCAGTTTACAAGAGCGTATCCGAGCTCATCGGCAACACCCCCTTGGTGGAGCTCTCCAACTACGAGAAGAATCACGACTTGAAGGCAACCATCATCGGCAAGGTGGAGCTGTTCAACCCTGCCGGCTCGATCAAGGACCGCATCGCCAAGGCCATGGTGGAACAGGCCGTTGCCGATGGCAAGGTGAACGATGAAACCGTCTTCATCGAGCCCACCTCCGGCAACACCGGCATCGGCCTGGCGGCAATCGCCGCCGCCCGCGGCAACCGCATCATCATCACCATGCCTGAAACCATGTCGGTCGAGCGCCGCAACCTCATGAAGGCCTACGGTGCCGAGCTGGTGCTCACCGATGGCGCCAAGGGCATGAAGGGCGCAATCGCCCGCGCTTCCGAGCTTGCCGAGGAAATCCCCAACTCATTCATCCCCAGCCAGTTCACCAACCCCGCCAACCCTGCCATCCACGAGGCAACCACCGGCCCCGAGATCTGGGAGGCAACCGAGGGCAAGGTGGACATCTTCGTGGCTGGCGTCGGCACGGGCGGCACGGTTTCCGGCGTGGGCGCCTACCTGAAGAAGCAGAACCCCGAAGTGAAGGTCGTGGCTGTGGAGCCTGCCGGTTCCCCCGTCCTTTCCGAAGGCCATCCGGGCGCTCACAAGATCCAGGGTATCGGCGCAGGTTTCGTTCCTGATACACTGAACACCGACATTTACGACGAGGTTGTCACCATCGCCGATGAAGAGGCATTCGAGGTTGGCCGCGAGCTTGCCGCAAAGGATGGCCTGCTCGTTGGCATTTCGTCAGGTGCCGCCGTTGCCGCTGCAACCAAGCTGGCGCAGCGCCCCGAAAACGCCGGCAAGACCATCGTTGCCATCTTGCCCGACACCGGCGAACGTTACCTTTCCACGGCGATGTTCAACTTCGAATAAGGCGATACCGCCCAAGCCGTTTCAAGTGGCTGGCGGAAACGGAACGAGGCATACATGTCCTACGAGCAAGAGAATCGCAAGGCCGTCGTTGCCTACTTCAACAAGGGCGCGAAGGGGATTGAGCCCCTTGGCGCCCTTGGCGTCGAAGTGGAGCATTTCGTGGTTGCCGACCCGGGGTGCGCCCCTGTTCCCTATCAGGGTGAGCAGGGCGGCTTCGGCGTGCGCG
>CAVDDI010000006.1:0-20184 GCA_963607675.1 bacterium
CGTTCTCGTACTCGGTGGTCCTGGACTTCACCAACCTGGTGCTTGACGGCGTGGGCTTCTGGCTTATATTCCAGCGCTCCAAGGCCGCGCGCTATTGGATCATCGGCATCAGCGCGCTCAACATCGTGGCGAACCTCGTGTACCTGGCAATCACCGGTACCGACGACGTCACAACCCAGGTTCTTTCCTTCATATGGGATGCGTTCCTTATCCTGTACTTCGCCTTCGCCAAGCGCCCGCGCGAAGCCCTGAACCGCACGTTCGATGCCAAGTACCGCAAGCAGCTGGAGGTGCACGCGTGGGACATCTGGCAGCCGAAGACGTGGGACTTCTGGCGCAACATGATCATCTACTTCTGCCTGTTCTCCATCGTGGGGCACTGGATGGAAGCGGGCCTGTGCCTGTTCATCAAGTACGGCATCGTGCCGGGCATCTACGATCCGAACAGCGGCATCTGGCGCGATTACCTAAGCCCGTTCCCCGTGTACGGCGCCGGCATGGTTGCCTGCGGCCTGCTTTTGTACCCCATCAAGACGAAGCTGCAGGAAAAGCTGGGCGGCATATGGAAGCCGCTGCTGGTGAGCTTCATCGCTAACACCCTGGTGTGCGCGGTGATCGAGCTCATCCTGGGCTTCACCTCCAACCAGCCGGTGAACGGCGTGTACCCGCTGTGGGACTACAGCACCATGCCGTTCAACTTCATGGGCCAGATATGCCTGCAGAACACCACGGCGTTCGGCGTGGTGGCAACGCTCATGACCTGGGCGGTATGGCCGGCGCTGCAGAGCCTCTCGGCGAAGATGCCCAACGACATCCGCCGTGCATTCTTCGTGGCGGTAGTGGTGTTCTACGCCTTGGTGTGCTGCCTGTACCTTATCAAGTTCGTGTAATGCCGCGCCATTCAACGCCTACCTTCCAGACCGCAAAGACGAAATCGTCCGCTATCTCGACCAAGTAATATCGAGCACGAACGAGGAGCAGCTAGCAGCTTTCAGAAAGCAACAGCGTTCCATGTAGGCCGAAGCGACCTTTCGCCATGTCTCTTACTGCGCGCTTCCGCCGGCAGCCTGGCGTTGCGATTCGAGGAAGAAGCGTATGATGTCTGAACGGCTGACGGAGCCCATCAAAACGCCGTCTTCGAGCACGGGCAGCTTCTTAACTCTGGAATCCGAGAGAAGACGGAGTACTTTTCCAAGGGAATCCCTCGAATCGGCGCAAATCACGTTGCGGTTCGCAAGCTCCAGCACCTTAGTCGAAAGCATCTGCGGCACGGCGTTGCAAAGGTCGATTCGCACGAGCATCTGTGCCAAAGCATCGACGCTGCTTGTCGGTTGGCCCAAATTTCCCGATAGAAACCTGATGACGTCGCCATCGCTCAAGAATCCCACGACATGCCTGCGCCCATCGAGTATCGGTATGGCCCCCGATTCGGTGCGCAGCATCACGTCGATTGCCTGGGCGATGGTCGCGCCGTCGTCCACCGAAAAGACCTCGCGCTTCGCAAGCTCGGAAACAGGCATCTCTTCCAGCGTGTTCCAGCGGGCCCGCCTTCCTTCAGGGGCGATTCCGGCAGTGACCTGCGCACGCACCACGCGGCGTGCGAACCAAACCGACAAGAACAAGCCCGCCGCAGCGATTGCGGCCGCCACCCACACAGACGTCGAGAACCCATGGGCTTCGGCCGCGCCTTTGACAAAGCCTCCCGCCGTCGCCGCATTGCTTGCGGAAGAGTACACGCCAACGAGCAGCGCCGGCCCCAAGCAGGCGGCAACCTGGACGAACAGGTTCACGAGAGACACGCCGCTCGCATGTTGCTCTTCACGCAACAAAGAAAGGCCTGCCGTTTGGGATGGGGCCATGGCCAAACCCACGCCGGCGTAGGTGACGACGGCTCCCGCAACAACCTCGATCAAACGGGAATCGCTCGCAAATGCGGCAACGAAGCACTGCCCGATAGCCATGGCGAGAAACCCTAGCGGAACAAGAGGCCATGGGCCCTTGGAATCCATCACCCTTCCCGCGACTACGGCCATGGCGGCA
The DNA here is from genome assembly GCA_963607675.1 of bacterium. Taxonomy (GTDB): domain Bacteria; phylum Actinomycetota; class Coriobacteriia; order Coriobacteriales; family Eggerthellaceae; genus Anaerotardibacter. The sequence goes on from CAVDDI010000006.1 coordinate 2,041, forward strand.
TTCACCAATATCGGTGCCAGAAGGAGCAAACCCGCCTCGAACGCCGAAAATCCAAGCGCGTTTTCGAAATACAGAACCAAGACAACACTCATGGAGAACGTCGTGAGCATGGCGACCAAGCTCAAAACGCATGCCGAGGGAAACCCGCTCTTCTTGAATGGGCCGATATCCAAAATAGGATCGTCGAGCGTCGTTTGCCTCTTGACGAAAAAGGCTATGGCGGCGCCGCCTAAAAGAAGTGAAACGACAGCCGCAGCAATCTCACTTGTGATCTGCACGAATCCGAAAACGAGCGCGGTCAGCCCGAAAGACGCGAGTGCCGCCGATGCGAAATCGAGCCGAACTTTTTGGGGGCTCGCATAGTTTCGGACAGCGAAAACGCCGGCAACGGCAATGGCCGCGATGGCGACGCACGGAACGACGAAGATGTATCGCCAGCCGAACATCGAGGCCATGAACCCCGACACGACGGGAGAGACCGCAGGGCCGAGGGTGATGCAGCACGAACCGATGGCGAGATACGTGCCCATCTTCTGCTTAGGGGCCAAAGCCAAAACCGACGTCATCATGACGGGAATGAAAATGCCCGTGCCGAGTGCCTGCACAAGCCTGAAAAGCAGCAGCATCGGAAAAGCGACGGAGGCAAAGGCCCCGATGCATCCGATGGCGAGAAACGCCGCGCCAGCGAATATGAGCTTGCGAATGGAAAAACGCCGAAAAAGAAACGCGCTCAGCGCGACCATGACCGTGGTTACGATCATGTAGCCGGTGACAAGCCATTGCGATGTGACGTACGTGATGCCAAAGGCGCCGATGATGTCGGCAAGGGCAACATTGATGATGTTCTCATTGAAGGCTGCCACGAACGCCGCAGCATAGAGAGCGACAAGGGTTCGAGAATTGGTTTGATTCAAGGCTCAGCCTCGCTTTCGTTTCAAAAGGTAACCATGAGTTTGAAAAACACATGCTACGCACGCCCGAAACGGCAGAGGCATTGCATTGGAAAATGGTTTTACGATCAAACAGGCAGAGTATAGCAAACGCGAAAGGCCCTTCGCCCGCTTGTCGCGCCGAAAGGCGAGGAAGTGCCGATTAAGGCTGTCGCCTTGCGCCGAGCTCCGCTGCAGGCGCCCGGCGTCGATGGAATTGATCAGCGCTTCCCTAGACGAGCCTTGCGTAATCTTGGCTCTGGTGGAAGAGGTGCGTGATGTACACGCGGTCCGATTCCACCCTGAAAAGCGCGATGTAGTTCATGAAGGGGGCCTTCCGGTAGCCTAGCGCGTGCAGCTTTGGCTCCGTCAGGGCGGTGAAGGCCTCCGGCGTGCACTCAAGCGTGGAAACAAGGCCTTCGAGCTCGTTAAGGAAACGACGCGCTGCATCGGGGTTCCCCAGGGTTTTCGCCAGGTAATCCGTTATTCCCGTCTGGTCTGCTAGGGCTTGGCCCGTGAAGTGGACGCTATAGGGCATAACGGTTCCGGGCCTCGGCGATTGCGCTGTGGGCTTCCACGGTACGGTTCTCGGCGATGTCCTGTTCCGACTGGGCCACGGTCTGGTACAGCTTAGCCCGTGCCGCCTCGAGCTTAAGGGCCTCGTAGGCCTGTGTTGTCATGGCGACGAAGGAGTCGTAGCCGTTTTTGGTGACGATGACGGGATTGGCGGATTCTTCGACGAGACGCGAGAATTCAGCAGTGTTCTTCAGTTCCTTTATCGGTACGCAAGTCGGCATGGCTCAACGCTCCTTGGTTGTTTGATGGATACCATGATTATGGCCCACTTACCTCATCCTGTAAAACATGTTCGGTGGCCACTTCGTTCGCCGCCGAGGGGATGGAATCGATGCGTCTCCGCCTTCAATGGCCAAGCCCTTAACAAGGTCTTGTTAGATCTTTGGGAGGATTGAATCGCCGGTCTGTAACCTTGCTATCCCCGCTTTACCTGCGGAAACGTGATTCGCTGAAGTAATCTTCAACAGGAAGGTTACAAAACTTGACAATGATGCACTTAGATTTTATTATTCCAATTGTCGAAAGGGTCCGCAGATGCGGGCCTTACTGGTATCGGCGAAGGCGATGGGCAACCAAGCGCCGGCCAATACCTCGACGCCAACAAAGGTAAGAACAGATTGGCCGCCTGCAAACTCGGCGAAGCGCAAGCGGTCGCAACTGAAAGGAATAGAAGATGGCGAAGATCATTGGCATCGACTTGGGCACCACCAATTCGGCAATGGCGGTAATGGAAGGCTCCGAGCCCGAGATCCTGGTGAACGCAGAGGGCGACCGCACTACGCCTTCCGTCGTCGGCTTCGGCAAAGACGGCGAGCGCACGGTGGGCAAGGCCGCTAAGAACAAGGCCGTCACCAACCCCGAGAACACCGTTGCCTCCGTGAAGCGCTTCATCGGCCGCTCCTTCGCAGAGACCGCTGAAGAGCAGAAGACGGTTGCCTACAACGTGAAGAACGGCAACGGCGGCCGCGCTGTCGTGGACATCGACGGCAAGGACTACATGCCCGAGGAAGTTTCCGCAATGGTGCTGCAGAAGATCAAGTCCGATGCGGAAAAGCGCGTAGGCGAGCCCATCACCCAGGCTGTCATCACCGTACCGGCTTACTTCAACGACGCTCAGCGCCAGGCCACCAAGGACGCTGGCAAGATCGCCGGCCTTGAGGTCCTGCGCATCATCAACGAGCCCACGGCGGCAGCCCTTGCCTACGGCCTCGATAAGACCAACAAGGACGAAAAGGTCCTGGTGTTCGACTTGGGCGGCGGCACGTTCGACGTTTCCGTGCTCGAGCTGGGCGACGGCGTGTTCGAGGTTTGCTCCACCGCCGGCGACAACCACCTGGGCGGCGACGACTGGGATCAGCGCGTCATCGACTGGATGGCCGACAAGTTCAAGGCAGACAACGGCATCGACCTGCGCACCGACAAGATGGCGCTGCAGCGCTTGAAGGAAGCGGCTGAAAAGGCGAAGATGGAGCTTTCCTCCACCAGCCAGACCAGCATCAACCTGCCCTTCATCTCCGCCGGTGCCGCCGGCCCGCTGCACCTGGACTACACGCTTACCCGCGCCGAGTTCGAGCGCATCACCAAGGACCTGCTGGATCGTTGCAAGAAGCCTGTGGAGCAGGCACTGCGCGACGCCGGCCTTTCCACTGGCGATGTGAACGAGGTAATCCTGGTGGGCGGTTCCACCCGTATGCCCGCTGTTCAGGAACTGGTGAAGCAGATGACCGGCAAGCAGCCCAACATGTCGGTGAACCCCGACGAGGTTGTGGCCATGGGCGCGGCTGTTCAGGGCGGCGTCCTTGCCGGCGACGTTGAGGGCATCCTCCTTCTGGACGTTACCCCGCTTTCCCTGGGTGTTGAGACCATGGGCGGCGTGATGACCAAGATGATCGACCGCAACACCACCATCCCCACCCGCAAGACCGAGATCTACTCCACGGCAGCTGACAACCAGACTTCCGTAGAGATCCACGTCCTGCAGGGCGAGCGCCAGATGGCCCAGGACAACAAGACCTTGGGCAAGTTCCAGCTCACCGGCATCCCGGCTGCACGCCGCGGTGTTCCGCAGATCGAGGTCACCTTCGACATCGACGCCAACGGCATCGTGAACGTTTCCGCTAAGGACCTGGGTACCGGCAAGCAGCAGCAGATCACCATCTCCGGCTCCACCGCCCTTACCGACGACGAAGTGGATCGCATGGTTAAGGACGCCGAGGCCCACGCCGAGGAAGACAAGGTGCGCAAGGAAGAGGTAGAGGTCCGCAACAACTGCGACTCCCTGATCAACGCAACCGAGACCACCCTGGCCGAGGTCGGCGACAAGGTGAGCAACGAAGTGAAGCAGCAGGCCGAAAGCGCCATCGCCCAGGGCAAGAGCGCCCTTGAGGGCACCGACGTGGAAGCCATCAAGGCCGCCATCGAGGCAATGCAGCAGGCTGGCTACAAGCTGGCAGAGGTTGTGTACGCCAACAACGACGCAGCCCAGGCTGGTGCCGGCGCTGCGGCTGGCCAGGCACAGCAGCCCGCTGACGACGACACCATCGAGGCCGACTTCGAGGTTGTCGACGACGACGAGAAGAAGGACAAGTAATCATGGCCGCGCCAGAGAACGACGAGGCTCGGCAGGAAGCGGAAGAGGTGAAGGCCGAAACCGCGCCCGAGGAAGTAGAGGCCGAAGTGGTCGAAGAGGATGCAGCCGAAGAGGCTGCTCCCGAGGAAGATCCGCTGGAGGCCGCCCTTTCCCAAGCCGATGCCTGGCGAGACAAGTACCTCAGGCTCCATGCCGAATGGGACACGTACCGCCGCCGCATGAACGAGCAGCGCGAAGAGGAAAAGCTTCGCGCCACCGAGAAGCTGGTGGAAGGCCTGTTGCCGGTGATCGACGACTTCGAGCGCAGCATTTCCTACGCCGAGGGCAATGGCGAAGAGGGCCTGCTCGGCGGCGTGAAGGCCGTGCACACCAAGCTCGGTGAGGTGCTGAAGAAGGAAGGCGTCGAGATCATCGACCCGAAGGGCGAAGCCTTCGACGCCATCGAGTGCCAGGCGGTTGCCACGGTAGACGACGCAAGCGTTCCCGATGAGACGGTTGCCGAGGTTTACCAGAAGGGTTACCGCATGGGCAACAAGGTTATCCGCGCCGCGATGGTCACCGTAACGGTCGGCGGCCCCAAGCGCGAAAAGGCCGAGGAAGAATAGAGACGTAGCAAGGGCGGGCGATCAGATTGTCCGCCCTTGCTTTACCGGGCGCGTTTGCTGCCCGGCAAGGAAGAGGGGGACATGGTTGCGCTGGGCTGTTCCGGCTCGGCGCCGCAGGGACCTGCGTCTGCAGCCTGCGCCTGTCCCTCTTGCAGGAAAACGAAAGAAGGTGGAGCGAATGGCGGCAACTCCCGACTACTACAAAACGCTGGGCGTTCCACGTGACGCCGACGCCGACACCATAAAGAAGGCGTTCCGCAAGCTCGCACGAACCCATCACCCCGACGCCGGCGGCGATGAGGCGAAGTTCAAGGAGATCAACGAAGCGTACGAGGTGCTCTCCGACGAGAAGAAGCGCCAGATGTACGACCAGTTCGGTACCGCCAATGCCAACCAGATCCCCTATGGCGGCGGCAACCCCTTCGCAGGGGGCGGCAACCCATTTGCCGGTGCCGGGTTCGGCGGGGCATCGGGCTTCGGCAGCTGGGCAGACATCCTGGAGAGCCTGCGCAACGGCACCGGCGTCCATGGCTCCGAGTGGGACTTCGGCGGCAGCCAGCCCCAGCCGCGCAAGGGCGCCGATAAAGAGGTTTCCATGACGGTGAGCTTCGAAGACGCCTTCAACGGCTGCGAGAAGCGCATTCGCATCGGCCGCGGCGGTACTGCCGAAAAGGAGATGCTCAACATCAAGATCCCCGCCGGCGCGGTGGAAGGCGGTCGCGTTCGCCTGAAGGGCAAGGGCGGCCAGGGGCAGAACGGCGGTCCTGCCGGCGACCTGCTGGTGAACATCAAGATCGGCGCGCACCCGCTGTACCGGCGCGACAAGGCCGATGTGCTCATGGACCTGCCGGTAACGTTCCCCGAGGCAGCCCTGGGGGCCGCCATCGTGGTTCCCGCGCCCGACGGCACGAAGGTCCGCCTGAAGGTGCCCGCCGGCTGTTCCGACGGCAAGACGCTCACGGTGCGCGGGAAGGGCGCGCCGAGGCTGGGCCGCGACGCCAAGGGCAACGGCGACCTGCGGGTAACCGTGAAGGTGGTCGTTCCCACGCACTTGAACGAGGCGCAGAAGAAGGCGCTCCAGGAGTTCCAGGAAGCAACCGATGAAGAGGTGAGGTCATGGCAATAGACGACAAGGACCGCCCGCTGTACATGATCAGCGTCGCGGCAGAGCTTGCCGGCGTGCACCCTCAAACCCTGCGCATATACGAGCAGAAGGGCTTGGTGTCCCCGCAGCGCACGCGCGGCAACACGCGCATGTACTCGCAGGCCGACATCGAGCGCCTGCAGCTTATCAACGAGCTCACCGACGAGGGCATCAACCTTGCCGGCGTCATCCGCATCCTTGACCTGAAGGGACGCCTTGACGAACGCGACGACGAGATCGACGCACTGCACCGGCGCGTGCGCAAGCTCGCCGACCGTGTGCACGAGCTGGAAACCCGCGAAAGCGTGAACTCGCTGGTGAACGAAACGCGGGCGATAGTGCTGAAGCGGCTGGTGTAGCGCCAGCCCAACCAAGGAGGAAACAACGGTTGGCGCATCGGGCGAGCGAGGGGCTCGCCTGCAGCCCAGGCCATCCCCTGGGCGATAAGCGCCAACCCGTTTCTTTCGCCTGAAAGCGAAAGGAAGGAGAAGCATATGTGGATAGAGAAACTGGCGGTGACGGCCCAAGAGGCCTTCAAGAACGCCATGGACATCGCATCCAAGCACGAGGCCGGCACCACCGAGCCGCTTCACTTGCTGGACGCGGTGCTTTCGGCCGATGAGAACAACCTCAAGGCCATCATCACGCGCATCGGCGCCGACCCGGCCATGCTGAAGAAGCGCACGGAGGAAGAGGTTGCCCGCCAGCCCAAGGTGAGCGGCCAGACCTTCATGGGCATGGTTGCCCCTTCGCGCGAGTTCGATGCGCTGATGAACAACGCCGAGAAGATCGCCGACAAGCTGGGTGACAACTACATCACCACCGAGCACCTGCTCATCGCCCTGGCGGAAGACAAGGGCAGCGCCGGGCGCATCTTGAACGACGCTGGCGTGAACCGCAAGAACATCGAGGAGGCCTATGAGGAGCTGCGCGGCGATACGCGCGTTACCGATGCCCAGTCGAAGGCCGAGTTCGAGGTGCTGGAGCAGTACGGCAACAACCTCACCAAGGCTGCTCGCGAGGGCAAGCTCGACCCGGTTATCGGGCGTTCCGAGGAGATCCGCCGCACCGTGCAGGTGCTTTCCCGCCGCACCAAGAACAACCCGGTGCTCATCGGCGAGCCCGGCGTGGGCAAGACGGCCATCGTCGAGGGCCTGGCCCAGCGCATCGTTGCGGGCGACGTGCCCTCCAGCCTGAAAGACCGCGAGCTCATCGCGCTCGACCTTCCGGCAATGCTGGCAGGCGCCAAGTACCGCGGTGAGTTCGAGGATCGCCTGAAGGCGGTGCTGCGTGAGGTGAAGCAGTCCGATGGCCAGATCATCCTGTTCATCGACGAGCTGCACACCATCGTGGGCGCTGGATCCACCGGCGACAGCTCCATGGACGCCGGCAACATGCTGAAGCCCGCGCTTGCCCGCGGCGAGCTGCATGCCATCGGCGCCACCACGCTCGACGAGTACCGCAAGTACATCGAGAAGGATGCCGCGCTCGAGCGCCGCTTCCAGCCGGTGCTGGTGGGCGAGCCCTCGGTGGAAGACACCATCGCCATCCTGCGTGGCCTGAAGGAAAAGTACGAGATCCATCATGGCGTGCGCATCAAGGATTCCGCACTGGTGGCTGCTGCCGAGCTCTCCAACCGCTACATCACCGACCGCTTCCTGCCCGACAAGGCAATCGACCTGATGGACGAGGCAGCCAGCCGCCTGCGCATCGAGATCGACAGCATGCCCGAAGAGGTTGACCTGGCCGAGCGCAAGCTCACCCAGATGCAGATCGAGGAACAGGCGCTGATGAAGGAAACCGACGAGCCTTCCCGCGAGCGCTTGGAGGCGCTGCGCAAGGAGATCGCCTCCGCGCAGGAGGCGCTCGACGCTCAGAAGGCCATGTGGAAGAACGAGAAGGACGTCATCGTCAGCGTTCAGAACCTGAAGGCCGACATCGATGCCGCCCAGCTTGAGGAGGAACGCGCCACCCGCGAAGGCGACCTGGCCCGTGCTTCCGAGCTGCGCTACGGCATCATCCCCGGCATGCAGCAGAAGCTGGCCGAGGCAGAGCGCATCCTGGAAGAGCGACAGGAAGACGGCGCCATCCTGCAGGAAGAGGTGGGCGAAGATGAGATCGCCGAGGTGGTTTCCACCTGGACGGGCATCCCGGTTACCAAGATGATGCAGGGTGAGATGGCCAAGCTCGTTGACTTGGAGGAAAAGCTGCGCGAGCGCGTGGTTGGCCAGGACAAGGCCGTTGCCGCAGTGGCCGGCGCCATCCGCCGCAACCGTGCCGGCCTTTCCGACCCGAACCGCCCCATCGGCAGCTTCCTGTTCCTGGGCCCCACCGGCGTTGGCAAGACCGAGCTGGCGAAGGCGCTGGCCGAGTACCTGTTTGACACTGAACGCGCCATGGTGCGCATCGACATGTCCGAGTACATGGAGAAGCACTCCGTTGCCCGCCTGGTGGGAGCGCCTCCGGGATATGTGGGCTACGACGAGGGCGGCCAGCTTACCGAGGCCGTTCGCCGCAAGCCCTACAGCGTGATCCTGCTCGACGAGATCGAGAAGGCCCACCCCGACGTCTTCAACATCCTGCTGCAGGTGCTCGACGACGGCCGCCTGACCGACGGCCAGGGCCGAGTGGTCAGCTTCAAGAACGCCATCATCATCATGACATCCAACGTTGGCTCGCAGTCCATCCGCGAGTTTGCCAACGAGGGCAAGAAGGATTCCATGGGCAAGATGATGGAAGACCTGATGACCGCCGATGTGGAAGATGCCGCAAAGCGCTTGGCCGAGCTGAACAACAAGATCAACGACGCCCTGCGCAACACCTTCCGCCCCGAGTTCCTGAACCGCATCGACGAGGTGATCACCTTCAACTCGCTTTCCATCGCGGCCATGGAACCCATCGTGGGCATCCAGCTTGACGGGGTGCGCGAGCGCTTGGCCGACCGCCGCATCGAGCTGGAGGTCACGCCTGCCGCCGTTGAGCACCTGGCCATCGACGGCTTCGACCCGGTGTACGGTGCCCGTCCGCTTCGCCGCCTTATCCAGCGCGAGGTAACCGACCGCATCGCCACCCAGATCATCGAGGGCAACCTGTTCGATGGTGCCAAGGTGACCATCGACATCGATGACGAGGGCCAGTACTGCACCAAGGTGGAGAACCGCAGGGAGCTTTCCGGCCACACCGAGCCTGCCGCTGATGCTGGCGAAGATGTGGTTGCCCAGGCCGAGGACTTCCTGAAGGGAGCCGAGTAGCCGAAGGCGCATTGCCGTGAACCTATGGCGAAAGCCGCGTCCCACACGGGGCGCGGCTTTCTTCCTTATGTACTAGAATAGCCCCCATGGATAAAGAGGAAATCAAAGAGCGGATCCGAGTGCCCCTCCTGGGCTTTGCTGCTGTGCTCATGAGCATCGCGGCATTCCTTCTTGCGCTCTACGTGGTTACCGTGGGCATCCGCTTCATCTTCGCGCTTGGTCAGTTGGGTCAGGCATGAGGGTCATTTTCTCCAAGCCCGCGCAGGGCACTTTAGGCGCTTCGGGGTCCGAGGCCTAGTATGTGGCAGCGGTTCACCTGGTACGACGTCCGCGTCATCGGCCATTACCTGGGCGTGCTCGTATCCTTCTTCACCTTGGCCCTGGCGGTTCCGCTTGCGGTGGCACTGGTGATGCAGGAATGGGAGCCGGCGGCGCGCTACCTGCTTGCCGTGGGCGTTTCCCTTATCTTGGGCTCGGCCATGCGCCTTATGCGCGTGCAGCCGGGCAGGCTCACCCACCAGCAGGCGCTGGCGGTAACCGGGCTTTCCTGGATCGTGCTTGCGTTCGTGGCCTCGGTGCCGCTTGCCCTTTCGTCACATTACGGCTCGTACCTCGATGCGCTTATGGAAGCGGTTTCGGGCCTTACCACCACCGGCGTCACGCTGGTCATAGACCTTGAGCACCTATCTGCCGCCGACAACATGTGGCGCTTCATCATGCATCTTATCGGCGGCCTGGGGCTTATCGTGGTGGCCCTTTCGCTTGGCCTTCTGGGCAAGGCCACTTCCGGCTTGTACTCTTCCGAGGGCCGCAGCGAGCATGTCCTGCCGAACATCGTGAACACCGTGCGCCTGATCAGCCGCATTTCCCTTATCGTCATCGCGGTGGCAACCGTGCTGTTGTTCGCGCTGTGCCTGGCATCGGGAATGGAGCCCGTCCGCGCCCTGCTCAACGGCCTATGGATCTCCATCTCGGGCTTCATCACCGGCGGGTTCGCACCCACCAGCCAATCCATCTCGTATTACCATTCGTTTGCGCTCGAGCTGGTTTGCATGATGCTCATGGTTATGGGCGCCGTGAACTTCTCGCTGTACGTGAAGGCCCGCCGCGGGGAAACCGAGGGCTTCTTCAAGGATCTGGAGATACGCACGGGCGCCATCTGGCTGCTGGTTGCCACGGTTACCATCATGGCATCGTTGTGCGCATCGGGCGGCTTCTCCGACCTGCTTGCGCTTCTGCGCCGCGGCGTGTTCATGGTCATCGCCGCCGCCACCACCACGGGCTTCCAGAACGTCACCAACAACCAGCTCACCACCGTGTTCTCTTCGGGCGCGTTCCTTATCCTGGCAATGTGCATGGCTGTGGGCGGTTCCAGCGGCAGCACCGCGGGCGGCATCAAGCTCTCCCGCATAGGGCTCATCGCCAAATCGGTGGTTTCCACCATCAAGGAAACGCTTGCCCCGAACTCCGCGCGCGTGTCGGTGCGCTATTACCACCTGGGCCGCAAGGTGCTCACCACCGAAGAGGCCAAGGCGGCCATGACCGTTTCCTCGCTGTTCGTCATCGCCTACCTGGTGGGCTCGTTGGCCGGTATCGCGCATGGCTACGATGCCGTGTCGTCCATCTTCGAATCGGTTGCCATGGCATCGAACGGCGGGCTGAGCTCGGGCATCGTCACGCGCGGCATGCCTGCTGGGCTGGAGGTCGTCTACCTTATAGAGATGTGGGCGGGGCGTTTGGAGTTCATCACCCTGCTGGCCCTTATCGTGAAGGTGGTTGTCTCCTGCAATCCCCGCACCAAGTCGGAGCGTACCAGGTGATGGCGCGCATCGGCATACCTGCCGCCCTTCGGCCGTTGGCGCTTGCCCTGCTGTTGGCGGCTGCCTTGCTTGCGCCGGCCGCATTCGCCTGGGCCGATGATGCCGAGCAGGCAAATTCCAACCGCGTGTACGTGAACCAGCTGCCCGACAGCTCGTTCCTCTACCAAACCTCTATAGCCGACCTTGCCAAGGCCGATTCCTACTACGAGGGCCAAACCGTGCTGGTTCAGGGCGAGGTCGTGGGCGATCGCATCAACGATGAGCTGCAAAGCGGCAATTGCTGGATAACCCTGCAGGATTCCGAGGCCGCCAACCCCAGCGTGGTTTCCGTGTACATGACCATGGAGCAATCCAGCGTCATCGACTCGTACGGCCACTTCGGCATGAAGGGGACCGAGCTGCAGGTGCGCGGCACGTTCCATCTGGAGTGCGGCGAGCATCAGGGCATGTCCGACATCCATGTGGAGGAGCTTTCCGCACTTGCCTCCGGTGAATCGGAATATCCGCAGGTGAACATGAACATCCTGTTTGCCGGCATCGTGGCCGTGATCGCCGGGCTGGTTCTCCTGTACGTGTACCACACCAAGCGCGAGGGAACGCTGTGATGGCGGGCACCATGCGGAACGGGCAGGTGGTGAAGCTCGATCGGGGTTATCCCCTGGTGCGCCTGGAGAGCGGCGAGGAGGTTCGCTGCGAACATGCCATTTCCCTGGTGAAGGGCAGCGACAAGCGCGCCGTTGTGGGCGACCAGGTGCGCGTCTCCCTTCCCGACGGCCATGACAAGGGCATCATCGAGGAAACGCTGCCGCGTCGCACCTGCTTCGTGCGCAAAGACCCCACCGAGCGCGCCTTGCCCCAAACGCTTGCCGCCAACTTCGACTTGGTGGTGGTGGCGCAGCCCATCGAAGAGGTGAACATCCGACGGCTTGAACGCGAGCTGGTGCTTGCGCACGAGACAGGTGCCCAGGTTATGGTGGTGCTCACCAAGGCCGACCTGATGGCTTCCGCCGAAGAGGTGGAAGAGGTGCGAAGCCGCATCGATGGCTTCGTGGGTAACGACGAGTTGCTGGCGGTGTCCGACCGCAGCCCTGAATCGGTGCAGCGCCTGGCGCAGGCCATTGCGGAAGGCGACAAGACCGCCGTGCTCATCGGCCGCAGCGGCGTGGGCAAATCCAGCTTGGTGAACATGCTGGTGGGAAGCCAGGTTCAGAAGACCACCGAGGTGCGAAGCGACGGCAAGGGCCGGCACACCACGGTTTCGCGCCAGATCATCGACCTGCCCGGCGGTGGCCACATCATCGACATGCCGGGCGTGCGCGGCTTGGGGCTGTGGGATGCCGAAGAGGGGATAGGCGCCGCATTTTCCGACGTGGAGGAGCTGGCGCAGGGCTGCCGCTTCCGCGATTGCTCCCATGCCAACGAGCCAGGGTGCGCTGTTCGCGCTGCCGTCGAGGAGGGCAGGCTTTCCCCGGCGCGCCTTGAGTCGTACCTGCGCCTGCGCGACGAGAGCAAGCAGGTGCAGAAAAGGCGCGAAGAGGCCGAGCGCATCCGCACCCGCCGCGGGCACCCGCGCCGCCGCCGTTAGCGTCGGCGCTGCCTTGGGCTGTGCCGCGCCAGGTGCGCTCGTTGTGCAGCCTATGCCCGCCCAATGCGCGCTGTGCTTGCCGTACCTGCGGCATCTGGCTGCCGTGCTCGCCGTATCCACGGAACCTGCCCGCCGCGAAGGCCTGTATTGTCCAAAGCGACAGCTCTACCTGCGCCTATGCGCAGCCGGTGTGCGTGCAGCGGGGCTGCAGCGGCGTGTGGGGTACAATCCTTCTGCGCCCTTTTTGTGTTGGGCGCACAGTTAGGGGGACCCTATGAATCCGGCCGTTATCATTCCGACGTTCTTCACGGCGCCCACGCGCAAGCGCGGGGTGCCTTCCAGCCTGTACGACCATCCCACACCGTTGAACATGACGGGCACCTTGGCGCGTTGCCTCGATTCCCTTTCGCATGTGCGTGGGTTGGGCCAGGTAATCATCCTGGTTGCCGCTGAAGGCGGTGCCCAGGTGGAAGACCAGGCTGCCGCACATGTTCAGGAGATCGCGGGCAAGTTCCCCCATATGCACACCTTGGTGGTGGGCAGGGCCGAAGCCCAGATCGTGCAGCAGCGCCTGGAGCAGTTGGGCTTCGGCGACCAGAGCCACGCCATCGGCCTGGAGGGCTGTTCCTCCATCCGCAACCTGGGGTTGGTGCTTGCGCAGGTCCTGGGCTTCGACTCTGTGGTGTTCCTTGACGACGATGAGGTCATAGACGACGAGGCCTTCCTAGAGAAGGCCATGTACGGGCTGGGCAAGCTCACCAAGAAGGGCATCCCCATCCTTGCCAAGTCGGGCTTCTACTTCAACGACGAGGGCACGTACCTTTCCAAGAGCCAGAAGCGCTGGTACAACCATTTCTGGCAGCAGGGACGCGCCTTCAACAACTGGATCAACAAGGCCATGTCGGGCCCACGCCTTTCCCGTTCGAACCACGTGTGCGGCGGCTGCCTTGCCCTGCACCGCGAAACGTATCGCCGTTTGAGCTTCGACCCGTGGATCAAGCGCGGCGAAGACATGGATTACCTGCTTGACCTGCGTATGTACGGATCTGACATCTGGTTCGACAACCAGTGGTCGCTCACGCACCTTCCCCCGCGCGACAAGGGCGAGGGCCATCGCTTCTACCGCGATATCTACCGCTGGGTGTACGAGTACCACAAGATCGAGTTCAGCCGCGCGCAGATCGACCTGCTGCAGATCAAGCCCTCTTCCCTCATGCCCTACCCGGGGCCGTTCTTGGAGCCGGGCATCACCAAGCGCATCAAGCGCACGGCGTTCCTGCGCTCGCTGGTGCGCCCCGACAAGCGAAAGTACCGCGAGGGCGCGAAGGCGGCGGCCAACGAGGCTACCGAGTACGCCCAGGAGCACTGCATGAAGTACTTCGAGTTCCAGTACACCTGGGGCGAGGTCATGGCGCGCATGGAATCGGACAGCGGCCTTCGCGCCGCGCTGGTGCAGGCCGCCATTGCCCGCCAGGCCGGCAAGGACGTGGTGGTGGAAGCGGCGCATAGCCCCGCCCCCGCCGAAGACCTGCCCGCTGGCGATGTTCCCGCATCTGCAGGCTGGGGTGCTGCTAACCTCGATGCGGGCCTTACCGGCGAGATAAGGCTCAACATCGACGAGGAATAGGGCAAGAAGGGCCGCATGGAAACGTTTATAGCCACTGCGCTGGTCGGCATCGTCGTGGGAATGCTGTCGGGCCTGTTGGGCATCGGCGGCGGTACCTTGATGGTTCCCATATTCCGTTTGGGCTTCGGCCTTTCGGCATTCGCTTCCACGGCAACCTCGCTGTTCACCATCATCCCCACCTCGCTGGTGGGGTTCGTGACCCATATCAAGAACAAGACCTGCATTCCCAAGGTGGGCGTGGCTGCTGGCCTTGCCGGGGCCGTTACCAGCCCCATCGGTGTGTACCTTGCCAATATCTCTCCGGCATGGCTGGTGATGCTGGCAGCGGCGCTGATCATCGGCTTTTCCTCCTACAAGATGTTCAAGAAGGCCTTCCGCATTCCCAAGGTGCAGGCGGCCGAGGGCGGTAAGGTGATGGGCGTCGATGCCCAGAAGGCCGCGCAGAAGGCGGCGGCTTCCGAAGAGGCCGCAGGCGCCGACTCCTTCGAGTTCACGCGTAAGAAGCTCTTCCAGGCCATAGCCATCGGGCTTGTTGCGGGGCTTGCCTCGGGCTACGTTGGGGTGGGTGGCGGCTTCCTTATGGTGCCGCTGTTCATATCGGTGCTGGGCATCATGATGCGCTATGCCTCCGGCACCTCGCTGGTGGCAATCATGATATTGGCCATTCCCGGTGTCATCGAGCAGGGGCTGTTGGGCAACATCGACTACCTGGCGGGCATCGCCATGGCGGTGGGCAGCATCCCCGGCGCGGTTATCGGCGCGAACCTGGTGCGCCGCATACCCGAGCGCCAGCTTCGCCTGTTCTTCGGTGCGTTCCTGCTGTTGAGCGCCGTCGTGCTGTTGGCGAACGAGGTCGCGGCGCTGTAAGGCGTCAACGCCGTGCGAAGCTGTGGCGCTGTAGGGCCGCCGCATCGCGCGAAGCTGTGGCGCTGCGCCCGCCGCTGGGCACCTTCGGTGTGTTATGGTCGATGGGTAGGATTTCTCCCCGACCTGCAAGGATCCCCTATGGCCTATCCGCGACACAACGTGAACATCATCTTGGAGATCACCTCCCTGTGCCTGGCCCTTATCTGCGGCTGCGTGCTTGGCTGGGCCATGTTCGGCCCCCATACCAACTACCTGGTGCTCACCGTATCGGGCGCGTTGTTCACGGCATTCCTGCTTATCACCATTGCCCTTATCCTGGACCCCGATCGCATCCGCGCCACGCAGTCCATGTCGGTGCTCAACCTTGCCAGCGAAACGCTGGAGGCCATGCAGGAGGGCTTCAACTCGGATGCCGCGCAGAAGGTCTGCGAGCTGCTTCTTCCCGCCACTTCCGCCTGCGCGGTTGCCATCACCGACCGCGAAAAGGTGTTGGGCTATTCCGGCGAAGGTGCGGAAGACCTTGGCGAGCTGGGTGGCCACATCCGCACAGCGGGCACGAAGCGCACGGTGCAGGAC
Organism: bacterium; assembly: GCA_963607675.1. Lineage (GTDB taxonomy): Bacteria > Actinomycetota > Coriobacteriia > Coriobacteriales > Eggerthellaceae > Anaerotardibacter. The sequence continues at coordinate 17,611 of CAVDDI010000006.1, forward strand.
GGCAAGACGCGTGTGCTGCGCAGCCAGCTGGAGGTTGGCCTGCCCAAACCCATCAAGAGCATCCAGGCCGCCGTCATCGTGCCTCTGAAGCTGGGCAACGTGATTCAGGGCACGCTGAAGTTCTACTACCCCAAGGCATCGCGCATCACCGAGACGCAGATCTCGGTGGCAGAGGGCTTCGCCCAGCTTCTTTCCACGCAGATCTCCGCATTGGAGCTGGAAGAGCAGAAGAAGCTTGCGGCAAGCATGGAATTGAAGGCCCTGCAAAGCCAGATCAACCCGCACTTCCTGTTCAACATCATCAACACCATGGCGTCGTTGGTGCGCACCGACCCCGACAAGGCCCGCGTCATGCTGCGCGAGTTCGCCGTGTTCTACCGCCAAACGCTGGAAAACAGCTCCGACCTCATCCCCCTTTCGCGCGAGGTGGAGCAAACGGTTCGCTACCTTTCGCTGGAGCAGGCGCGCTTCGGAGAGGAACGCCTGGCCGTGGAGGTGGACATCCCCGACGAGGTGCGTGCCATGCAGGTGCCCGCCTTCATGGTGCAGCCGCTGGTGGAAAACGCGGTGAAGCATGCCATGGCCGCCGAGGGCAAGCTCACCATCTACATCTCGGGCGAGCTCGACGGGCCGGACGTGACCCTTCATGTGAACGACGACGGCATCGGCATGACCGAGGAAGCCCGTCAGAACATCATGGCACCGAAGTCGGAAACGGGCTTGGGCATTGCCGTGAAGAACATCAACGACCGCCTGCGCGGCTACTACGGCGAGCACGCCTACATGGACGTGCAGAGCAAGCTGGGCGAGGGAACCCGGGTAACGCTCTTCCTTCCCGACTGCGCAAATATGTAGCGCTCAACAGGGGTTTTGCGTGAAAGCAAGAAGACCGCGCCTTTTTCGGTAAGTGGTCTATAATACGAATGATTATGTGAGAAGAACCGAGGAGGCTGCGTTGCTGAAGGCAATCATCGTTGACGACGAGGCACCGGCACGTTCCGAGCTGCGCTTTCTTTTGAGCGAGCTCAACCAGACCGAGGTTGTCGCAGAGGCGGCAAGCGTTCGCGAGGCTATCGAGAAGCTTAAGGAATACCCCTGCGACGTGATGTTCTTGGACATCAACATGCCCGAGGCTACCGGCATCCAGCTGGCCGAGGCCCTTCAGCACCTGAAGTACCCGCCCGCCGTGGTGTTCGTCACCGCTTACAGCGAGTTTGCCCTCGATGCCTTCAAGGTGAACGCCATCGATTACCTGGTGAAGCCCGTTGAAACCGAGCGCTTGGCTCACGCCCTTGCCCGCGTCCGCGAGCACGTCACGCTGCATGCCAAGGCCCAGAAGGCCGAGCGCATCCCCGTTGAAAAGGGCGGCAAGAAGATCCTCATCAACATCGATGACATCCGCTACGTCATGGCGCGCGACGATTACGCCTACCTGCAAACCGGTGTTGACCGCTTCTTTTCCACGGTTTCCCTGGCGCAGCTGGAAAAGACGCTTGATGGCCATGGCTTCTTCCGCGTGCACCGCGGCTATCTGGTGAACCTAGCCCTGGTAAAGGAAGTGGAGCCCCAGTCGGGCGGTACGCTTCTTCTGTCCCTCGATGGCGTTGACGAGAAAATCCCGGTATCCCGCCGCCGAGTTTCCTCTTTGAAGAAGGCGCTCGGCCTGTAATCTGCTAAAACGTTTCAGCGACGGCACACCCGCCGTCGCTTTTTTGTGCCCAGAAATAAGGAAGACGAACGATGATCCCCCTCAATCCCAAACGCGATGTTGCTTTATTCGACCTCGATGGCACGGTGCTCGACACCTTCGCCCCTATCTTGGAGAGCATGCGCTATGCCACTGAAAAGGTGCTGGGCGAAGCCTTGCCCGATGAAGAGCTGGTGTCCAAGGTGGGCCAGCCCTTGGTTACCCAGATGGAGACGTTCGCCGCCGACCATGGCCACGGCCCCGAGGTTGCCGAAGAGCTTACCCGCGTGTACCGCGAGTACAACGAGCGTGACCTGGACGAGAAGTCCGCGCCCTTCGCCGGCGTGCCGAAGGCCATCTGCTCCTTGAAGGACAAGGGGTACCTGGTAGGCATCGTTACCTCCAAGCGCGTATCCCTTGCCTCGAAGAGCCTGAAGGCCCATGGCTTGTACGACCTGTTCGCCTGCGTCAATGGCGCAGAGGACAGCAAGGGTCACAAGCCCGACCCCGACCCGTTGCTTCAGGCCGCGAAGAAGCTGGGGGTATCGCCTAGCCGCTGTGTGTACGTGGGCGACAGCCCCTACGACCTGCAGGCTGCCCATGCCGCCGATATGCCCTGCGTGGGCGTTTCTTGGGGCAAGTTCTTCGGGCGCGATGTGCTGCTCGAGCAGATGCCCAGCGTGCTTATCTCCGATTCTGCCGAGCTGGTCGGCGCCGTCGAGTTCGCCTCTATCCACTAAACGCGCCGCACCAGCCCATCGTTCAACCTGTCCGCGCCGCGGGCAGGGGCATGCGCCCCTCGGGGATTCCCGCTACCCTGCTCGCTTCGCTCGTGCGGTCGCTGCCTCATGCTTTTGAAGAAGGTTCGCTTCGCGAACCGCACAGGA